>JAZFUS010000374.1:0-10513 GCA_036447315.1 Dehalococcoidia bacterium | reverse complement strand
GAGCTCCTGTACGCGGTCTGCGACTCCATAGGCTGCTGCCGTTTTCAGACCGTGCTCAACAGCCCCACCGCCCCCAAATATGAGGAATATGCCCAGCTCCTCAAGCTCTCCGTCGACTGGGACGTGTCCGTCGATGAGCTCAAGGAGATCGGGGAACGCATCTACACCACCGAGCGGATGACCCTGGGTAAACTGGGGTGGGGAAGCCGGGAGCACGATACCATCCCCGACAAATGGCTCAATCAGCCGGTGCCCGAGGGCCCCATGGAGGGGGAGCACATAGACGCCCAGAAATTCCAGGAGTTCCTGGATGGCTACTACAGCCTCCACGGCTGGGATAGCAACGGCCATCCCACTCCGGAGACGATAGAGAGGCTGAAGATCCGTCCGGCATCAATAAGTTAGGGAGGGCCCGCCCATGTCCGGTTCCGTGGTAACCAAGAGGCTGCCTATAAAGATAGAAATAAAGCCGTGCAGTGGCTGCCGCATGTGTCAGATGGTATGTCCGGTGTTTCACGAAGGCGTGGTCAACCTGGAAAAGGCCCGCGTCCGGGTTAAAGACAGGTACGAGGAGCTATTGTCCATCCCCTATATCTGCCAGCTCTGCGAGTCCCCCGACTGCGTGCCCGCCTGCCCCACGGAGGCCCTGACCCAGGATGAGAACTCGGGCATCATCCGGGTGGACGATGATGCCTGCAACGGGTGCCTGAGCTGTGTGGAGGCCTGCCCCCATGACGCCATCTGGTATAGCGAGGACCTGGAAAAGCTCTACGTCTGCGATCGCTGCGATGGCGACCCCACCTGTGTCAAGTTCTGCACCTCGGGGGCCCTCACGCTGGAGGAGGCCGCGTAGGTCCCTGCCCTGCCTCTAGAAGCAGGCCCAGGAACCTCTGAACCTCCCCGACGGAGTCCACGGAATAGCTCGCCCCGGACTCATGGTCCCCCCCGCTGACAAAGATGGACACCCCCTCCCTTTCCCGCACGGCCCGAAAGCCGGCCTCGTCGGTGAGATCATCACCCAGGTAGAAGGGCAGGACCTCCCGGGTACCCTGGACCTCCTGGGTCTTGGTCACCAGATAGTCCACCGCTTTCCCCTTGTCCCAGTCCACGGGCGGCCTGACCTCGTACACCATCTTACCCCGGGTCACCCTCAACTTTCCCTGCGCCCTCATGGGTTCGACGGCGGCCTCGAAGACTGCCCCCACCCTCCCGGCCACTTCCGGGGCCACCATTCGATAGTGCACGGTGAGGGTGAGCCCCTTGTTCTCCACGATCACCCCCCTCACCTCGCCCAGGCGGGCGGACAGCTCTTGAGCGAGGTCTTCCAGCAGGGGCTTGGTGGCGCCGGCCTCAGGGTGGACCCAGCTGAAACCGGGCCCCGCAATCTGAAGGCCGTGATTGCCGGCATAGTAGAGGCCCTCGATGCCGATCAAGGCCCGCACGTCCTCCAGGGCCCGGCCGGAGACCACGGCCCCGGTACCGCCCTCCCAGGCCGCCAGGCGGGAAAGCAGCTCCTTTATAGGCGGGGGTATGACGGCCAACTCGGGCCGGGAGGCAATAGGGGTCAGGGTCCCATCGTAGTCGCTCAAGAGGAGCAGGTGCCGGGCCCCCTCGATTCGGGAAAGGATATGGCGCCACTCCTGCCATAGGGGAACCATGGGTCTCCTAAACTTTGAGCTTTACCATCTCCGAGATGATAGAGGCCGCCCAGGTATAGATATTGTTCTCCCGGACCGTGGCTCTCATGCCCTTCATCCGTCGCTCCCTCTCCGGCCGGGGCATCTCCAGCGCCAGCTTGATCTTCTCGGCAAAATCATCGACGGCGTAGGGATTGACCAGGACCGCATCGTCCAGCTCCCGGGCGGCCCCGGTGAACCGGCTGAGGATCAGGACCCCATCGTTGTCGCCCCGGGCAGCCGGGAACTCCTTGGCCACCAGGTTCATGCCGTCGTGGAGGGAGCTGACCACACAGAAGTGGGCCAGCCGGCGAAAAGCATTGAGCCGGGCCGGGGGCACCCGCCCTTTGAGATAGTGAATAAGGGGCTTATCGGGGGTGCCGTGTTTCCGGTTGAGCGCCTCCACCAGGCGGTCGACCTCATCGTTGATCTCCTGGTACTTGCCGATATGGATACGGCTGATCTCACCCAGCTCGAAGAAGACCAACCGCTGCCGAAACTGAGGGTATTTCTCCAGGAGCTTATCCAGCGCCCTGAACCTCTCCGGGATGCCCTTGGTATAGTCCACGCGGTCCACGCCCAGGCCCACCAGCTCATCCGTGAGCCCGTACTCCGTTCGCAGCGCCTCCATCTCCCGGGCTACCTCGGGGTCGGCGGACTCCCGGTCGATGCCGTCGAAGTCGACGCTGATGGGGAAGGGGCGCACCAGGGTGGTCCTGCCCCCCCGGGTGACGGCGGACCTTTCGTAATCGATTCTGGACTCGATAGCCAGGCCCACCGTCTCCAGGAAATTGTTGCAGAAGTGCTGCACGTGGAAGCCCATGATATCGTTCCCCAGAAGGCCGTCCAGCACCTCCTCCTGCCAGGGGCAGATGCGGAAGGCTTCGGGATTGGGCCAGGGGATATGCCAGAACTGAGCGGTGACGGCATCGGGCCTCTTGCTCTTGATCATGCGGGAGACCAGGGCCAGGTGATAGTCCTGGATATTGATAAAGGCCTTTCGATTGCCGATCTCCTCCAGGACGGCATCGGCAAAGAGCTGGTTCACCTTTTGGTAGGTCTTCCACTGGGACTCATCGAAGGAGGGCAGGGTATAGGACACGTGGCACAGGGGCCACAGGCCCTCATTGGAAAACCCGAAGTAGAAGCCATTGACCTCATCATCGGTGAGCCACACCCTTTTCAGGGTATAGCGGGGGTCCTCGGGGGGCACCCGCACCCGATTTTGGGCATCCACCACCTCCCTATCGGCATCCCCGCTGCCCCAGGCCACCCAGGTGCCGCCGGAGGCCCGCATGGCCGGGTCCAGGGCTGTGGTCAGACCGCCGACGGGAGGGGTATACGAGACCTCTTTCCCGGAAAAGGAATGGACGAAAGGCTCCCGATTGGAGACCACCACGAAGAGGCAGTCTTCCAATTCCTGGCGGACCAGTTTCTCGAGGCTTTCCCGGTCCCACATCAAAGGCCTCCCAGATTCCAGTGCCACCACTCTAGCACGTTTCCCAGCTTCGTGTCCAGCGACCCGTTTTCGAACTCTTCCCCCCACCCCTGCTTTGTATTACCCGCCCGGCCCTCCCTTTTCGAACTCCCCCCCCCCTGGCCCTTTTTTTGTCCCCGCAGCCTCGGGGAGGGGAGTGCAAAGGCTCCCAGAAAAAAGATACTTGGGCGGGCGGGTGGGTAAATCTGGCTCTGCCTTTATGCACGCCCAGTCAGGAGTCACCTTCGAGGCCCATAGCCTCCCAGCCTTGTTTTACCCGGCCGGCCCACCCGATTAGCTCTTCGATGGAAACCCCTGTAGCCCCTTTTTTGATAGTCCGCTTTACCCTTTCCATCTGTCAGCCCCGCCGGCCTGTTCTTACCCGCCCTCCCTCCCTTTTCGCACTCCCCCCACGCCCCTGTTTTGTCCCCGCAGCCTCGGGGAGGGGAGCGCAAAAACTCCCAGAAAAAGGTGCGTGGGCGGGCGGGTAAATCTGGCTCTGCCTTTATGCACGCCCACCAAATCCGGGTTTGACCCACCCAGCCACCCCTTGAAAAACGGTCCGGGGCATGATACAATAACCACGGTAGAGGTCAAGAATGCCGCAGCAGGCAGGCCCGAACCTTTAAGCCAGTCCCGAGAGGCTGGCAAGGGGGAGCAAATTGGCCACGGCATATAATTCATACCCAAGCCGGCACGCAAATGCTACCTCTTGCCCGTCCGGGCGAGGGGTTTTTTGATGTCCGAAAAGGCCATCCTCACCGCCGAGGACATGCGCCGGGCGCTGACCCGGATAAGCCACGAGATCACCGAGCGAAACCACGGCTGCCAGGACCTGGTCCTGGTGGGACTGCGCACCCGGGGGGTGCCCCTGGCCCAGCGCATAGCCGCCATAATGAAAGACTTCGAGGGCGCCGAGGTGCCCGTGGGCGCCCTGGACATCGGCCTTTACCGGGACGACCTCTCCTCCCGGTCCTCGCAGGCCCGGGTCCACCACACCGACATCCCCACCAATATCTCAGACAAACAGCTGGTCCTGGTGGATGACGTACTCTATACCGGGCGCAGCATCCGGGCCGCCATGGATGCCCTGATGGACCTGGGGCGGCCCACCGTCATTCAACTGGCGGTGCTTATCGACCGGGGGCACCGGGAGCTTCCCATCCGGCCCGACTACGTGGGCAAAAATGTCCCCACCTCCCGGACCGAGCGCATTCAAGTTCGGTTGGTTGAGAACGACCGGGTCGATGAGGTGGTTCTTATTGCCACCGATGAACTGTCCCCTCACACCGCGACTATTCGGCAGTGACACAGGTTTCAAAAGGCCAATCATGAGGAGAAACGTAGCCGATGGGTAAGCTTGCAGGGCGAAGCGTCATCTCAATAGACGATTTGACCAATGAAGAAATCTACCAACTGTTTGAACTGGCTGACTCCATGGAGACCAACGAGTCAACATTCAACAGAAGTGGTACAGGAAGAATAGCGGCCACACTTTTCTACGAGCCGAGCACGAGGACCAGGCTCTCGTTTGAAGCTGCTATGCAACGCCTGGGGGGTGGAGTGATTTCCACCTGGGATATGAACGCATCGTCCGCGGTAAAGGGAGAATCGCTTCCCGACACCATTAGGGTCGTCGCCAGCTATAGTGACGTGATCATCCTGCGTCATCCCTGGGAAGGAGCAGCCCAGATCGCCGGGGAATATGCTTCCGTACCTGTGATCAATGCTGGAGATGGAGGCCATGAGCATCCAACCCAGACCTTAGGTGATCTTTACACCCTGCACAAACAGCACGGGAATCTACGCGGACTCAAAGTTGCCCTGTGCGGTGACCTCCAACATGGGCGAACGGTTCATTCACTGGCCTTCGCCCTTGCCAGGTTTGGCGCCGATGTAGTTTTTGTGCCGGGCGAAAACAAAAACATTCCAACATATGTGCTTCATCGCTTGGAGCGCGATTTTGGGGCCACAATTACAGAAAAGGGACTGGGTATTCTCAGCGCCCTGTTTGGCCAGCGGGATGATGATGAAAATACGCCGGAAGTAAATGCCATATACATGACCCCTACAAAGCCAAATCAGTTGGCCCTGTTCCCCCAAGAGGGGGCAAAAATGGATTTTCGCATCTCCGCCAGCGAATCTTTATCCATTTACGTGACCAGGCGTCAAGTGGAAAGAGAGGAGAAAGGTAGTAAAGCCAGTTCCGGCTATCCAAGGATTACCGGTGAAACGTTAAAATTGCGCCCGTTTAAAAACATCTCGATTCTTCACCCCCTTCCCAGGGTGGATGAACTGGCACCGGAGGTGGATAAGGACCCCCGGGGCCTGTACTTTAGACAGGCTGCCAACGGCTATAAAATTCGTATGGCGCTTCTCCACAGCGTGCTCGGCCTCGATAGTGAGGAAAAACAAAACTCTGTTATCGGTTATTCTCGCCCAGCCAAGGAACCGATATATATTGGGAACGACTTCAAGTGTGTAAACAGCCTTTGTGTTGCCAATAAGCTAAGCGAATTCGCACACAACAGGTTCGAGATATTTCGAAGCCAAAACTACGTTTTGAGGTGCTTATATTGTGACCATGAATCCGAACCACCTTTCGTGGGTAATATTGAATCTCATATATATTACCCCACCCATTTCCTCGATAGATTTAGACCGTTTGTCAAGGTAACCAATCTGCGTTTCTTCACCTCTGCCCAGGAGGCTCAGGCGGCCGGTTTCAGGCCAATGTCCGCCAGTCCCGCAGAGGAACCTACTCTGGAGGACACCAAAACACTGAATGATGGTAGTTGGATTCATGCAATCCACAGCAGCTAGCGTTATGCTTCTCACCGGGGGCCGCATCCTCGACCCCGAACAGAAACTGGACGAAGCGGCCGACCTGCTCATCGCCGGGGGTAAAATCGCCTGGGTGGGCCGGGGCACGCCCCCCGAGGAGCCGGCCGCCATCCTCCGCCTCGATGGCCTGACCATCTCTCCGGGATTCATAGACCTCCATTGTCACCTTCGGGAGCCGGGGAATGAGGATAGCGAGACCATAGCCAGCGGGACCCGGGCGGCGGCCCGGGGGGGATTCACCACGGTGTGCTGCATGCCCAATACCGATCCCCCCCTGGACTCTCCGGCCTCGGTGGAATACGTACAGGAAAAGGCCAGGACCGAGGGGGTGGTGCGGGTTCTGCCCATCGGCTGTATCACCCGGGGGCGGCGGGGAGAGGGGCTGGCCGATATGGCGGAGCTGGCCGCCGCCGGGGTGGTAGCCTTCAGCGATGACGGCTCCCCGGTAAGCGACCCCCGGCTTCTGCGCCACGCCCTGGAATGCAGCCTCACCCTGGGCCTGCCCATAATCGAACACTGCGAGGACCCGGCCCTCACCCGGGACGGGGTCATGCACGAGGGCCGGGTATCGGCCCGGCTGGGACTCCGGGGTATGCCCGCCGCCGCCGAGGATACCATGGTGGCCCGGGACATAGCCCTGGCCGAGCTCTCCGGGGCCCGACTCCACATCGCCCATGTAAGCACCGCGGGCTCGGTGGAGCATATCCGCCACGCCCGGGAAAGGGGCCTCTCCATTACCGCCGAGGTTACCCCCCACCACCTGACCCTTACCGAGGATAGGGTCCTGGGGCCCCCGGCCTATGACACCAGCGCCAAGGTGAACCCGCCCCTGCGCACCCGGAGGGATATAGCGGCCCTGGTCCGGGGTCTCCGGGACGGGACCATAGACGCCATCGCCACCGACCACGCCCCCCACGCCCCCGAGGACAAGCTCTGCGAGTTTGCCCAGGCGGCCTTCGGCATCGGCGGCCTGGAGACCGCCCTGGGCAGCCTTCTGGCCCTGGTCCGTAGCGGGGACATAACCCTCATGACCCTGATTTCGAAACTCACCGCGGAGCCGGCGGCCATCATCGGCGCCCGGGAGCTGGGCACCCTGAGGGCGGGCACCCCGGCCGACCTGGCCATCTTCGACCCCCAGGCCCAGTGGCTGGTGGACCCGGAGGCCTTCGCCTCCCGGGGCAGGAATACCCCCCTGGCCGGCTGTACGCTTACCGGAAAGGTCATGGCCACCATATATGGAGGGAATCTGGCTTTCAAGGACGATTCCCTCTCTCTCGAAGTAAAGAAAGCCCGCCGGGCCGGGACGCGGGGTTGAGTATTCGTAGAACATGGCGCGGTCAGGAGTGAAGGCGATTAAAAAGGCTCACCTGGTGCTGGAGGACGGCACCGTTTACCAGGGATACTCATGGGGCGCGGAGACCACCGCCCACGGCGAGGTGGTATTCAACACCAGCATGACCGGCTACCAGGAGATGCTCACCGACCCCTCCTATGCCGGGCAGATCGTGGTCCCCACCTATCCCCTCATCGGCAACTACGGCATAAACCCCCGGGACTGCGAGTCCCGGCGCATCCAGGTGCGGGGCTTTGCCGTCCGGGAGGTCTGCTCCCACCCCAGCCACGGACTGAGCACCGGGACCATCCACGAATACCTGGCCGAGAGCGCCGTCCCCGGCATCTGGGGGGTGGATACCCGGGCCCTCACCCGGAAGATCCGGCTGGCCGGGGTGATGATGGGAATGATCACCAGCGAGCTTACACCCGACGAGTCCGTGGAGCGGCTCAAGTCCCTCCCCCGCTATGACTCTATAGATTATGTCAAGGAAGTGACCACCGAGGCCACCCACACCTGGGAGACGAAGGATGGACCCCAGCCCTGGTGCCGCATCGTGGCCATGGACTGCGGCCTGAAGTATAACATCGCCCGCATCCTGCACCACCTGGGGTGTGGGGTGACCATCGTCCCCAGTACGACCCCCGCCGGGGACATCCTGGCCCTGGACCCCGATGGAATAGTCCTGTCCCCCGGACCCGGCGACCCGGCCCTCCTGGGCTACCTGGAGGAGACAGTGGCGGGGCTTATCGGAAAGATACCCATCATGGGCATCTGCCTGGGGCACCAGCTTCTGGGCCGGGCCTTTGGGGCCGGCACCTTCAAACTCAAGTTCGGCCATCGGGGGGGGAACCACCCCGTAACCGACCTGGCCACGGGACGGGTGTACATTACCGCCCAGAACCACGGCTACGCGGCGGACGGGGATAACCTGAAGGAAGGTCTGCAAGTTAGCCATATCAATCTCAACGACGGCACGGTGGAGGGATTCACACACCGGGAGCTGCCCATCCTGAGCATCCAGTACCACTCGGAGGCAAGCCCCGGCCCCCAGGACAACGTGTACCTCTTCGAGAGGTTTATAGACATGGTGAAAGGAGCGAAGACAAATGGGTAATGGCGACCACTATTTCTCCCTGGCGCAGGTGATTGCCGACGCGGCGGGCGAGTTCGCCAAGAGCGATGGCTTCGGGGTGGACTCGCTGGCGGAGTACGTACTCCTGCTTCAGGGTAAGCTGAAAGCGGAGGAGTTGGAAAGGGCGGTGAACGACGGACGGAAGAGCGTGGAGGACATGAAGGCGGCCATCAAAGCGGTGCTGTCCACGGCTCGGGCCTCCGCCGAAAAAGCGGGCCGGACCTCCATCAGCGAGGGGGACGTATGCGGCAACATAAACGAGGGCACCCGCCCCCCGGCCCCCTGGTGCCTCAACCTCTGAGGGGTTTTGGGGAGGGGGTAAATATGGATTTTCCTAAAGGGACCGCGGGAGCAAAACACCCGCCCGAAACCCTGGGGTGCGGAAGGACAGACCAATATTTTCCCACCCGCCCGTCCAGGCATTCTTTTCGGGAGCATAAAAAGGGAACAGCGGCCTATTAAAAAGGGGCTGCGGGGGCAAAAGAGGGGCGTGGGTGGAGTACGAAAACGGGAGGGCGGGCAAGAACAGGCCGGGGTGGGGCTAACAGTAGGAAAGAGTAAAAGATCTCTACCAACAACGGGGTTTGGCGGGCAACAAAAAGCCGGGGGGCGGGGAGTACGAAAATGGATATCGACAGGGCCATGGAATTGCTGAAAGAGAAGAGCGAAGAGTTGCCGCATCTCGGCGAGTTGCCCTACAGCAACACCCAATACCGGGTGTGGTGCTACGCAATAATCGATATCCTGCAGGCGGCGTTTGGGAGCGACTCCGATGAGCTCAAGAGGTTCCAGGCAACCATCAGGTCACGGAGGCTCCGCGGGAGTGCCAAGCAGCTACAGCAGGTATATCAGCAGAGGCTGGGAAACTGCGATGCCGCCATTATATCCATCATTCAAAAGCACCAGCTTCTGGGCAGGGACCTGGCTCCTTCCCTCCCTCCCGTGCCACCCACTCCCGAGGCACCCGTTCCCGAGGCACCCGCTCCCGAGGCACCCGCTCCTACGCCTCCCCCCAGGACCACCCCCGTCCGGAAGCCCGAAGCTCCTCCCCCAGCGGCTGTCTCCAAGGTGGATGAAAAAACCAGGGCGGAGTTCAAGGGCCAGCTTGAGCAATTCCTGCAGGAACTCAAGAGGTTTCAAGGGATGCAACTTAGCTCAGTTAACATTGAAAACAGAGAGCTCGAGCAGCTAAGGGCAACGCTTACAATGAAGACAACCAAGCTAAGGAGGATAATCTCTCCCCCCGACGGAAAGTTTACCACTGTGCAAGACGGTAAGGTCTATGACGTATTTGACGCCGCCTTTACGAGACCTGTTTATCCCCTGGGCCTGGCGAGGTGGTGGTTTGAGACCACGAACCTGTTAGCGCAGAAAATATATGCCGCCATAGAGATATTGGACAGTGTATCCGTCCCCGAGCCGCCGCCGGCGGACGCCCCCGCCGGCGGCCCGCCCCCCGCCCGCCCCAGGGGCATCACCGACATATTTGGCGCCTGCACAAACAAACTAATGATAGTTGACCCCGACGTGGACAGCACCCTGTTCACTCTACTGGAAAACGTTCAACCCGGGGTTCAGATACAGCTATTGACCCGTAACATCGATAGAAACTCCATGGTTGCCGCGCAAACCTTTGGCACAGCGCGTAAGAAGGCCGGGGGGTTCCTGGAGGTCCGGATAGAGAGCAGGGATTTCCATGACATATTTATCGTTGCCGACGAGCGGCTCTATCATATCGGGTCTTCGATAAAGGACGCGGGCCCCCAGGGGCTCTCCGTCATCGAGATGGAAAGCCCGCGCCACAAGAAAACGATGCTGGACGCCATCTATGAGTCCTGGGACTCGGTGGAGAGGGTATTTTAGTGAAAGCCCATGTCTAAAATATCCAAGGTCCTGGTCATAGGGTCGGGCCCCATTATCATCGGGCAGGCCGCGGAGTTCGACTATGCCGGCACCCAGGCCTGCAAGGCCCTCCGGGAGGAAGGGGTCACCTCGGTGCTGGTGAACTCCAACCCGGCGACCATAATGACCGACGAGGGTATCGCCGA
>JAZFUS010000373.1:0-4444 GCA_036447315.1 Dehalococcoidia bacterium | reverse complement strand
CTCCACGCAGTTGGGGAGCTGGGATACCAGCATGTCGTCCCGGTGGAAGCCCAGCTCCAGGAGCCCCAGGGCCAGGCGGTCGATCGCCTCCTTGGCCTGGGCCCAGGTGAGCCTTCGCTCCGGGTCGGCCACGGCCTCCCTTTCGGGGTGGTCCCGGGCGTTGCGGTCCCAGAAATCAACCGGGGTAGCGGCCGTCCAGTAGCCCTTTTGCCGGTATTCCTCTACCAGCTCCGGGCGGTAGCGGGTGGGTATGGCCATGGTGTCGCTCTCTCCTTCTGTGTGATAATTGCCCCAGGGGATAGTGAACTTAGGGGGACACCCCCTAAAACCCCCGGGGATGGGGGTTTACAAAACCCCCGGTGAGGGATGTTTACAAAAACCCCGGCCAAATGATGTCCATCAGTGTACCCGGCGGGAGAGTGCCTGTCAACCGGGCGCGAGCCCCCGGGGGTCAAAGTCCGGTGGCCCACCGGTTTGACCTGCCATCGTTATGTAGGCTATGCTGGGGATAGAGTCCGGCGCAGCCTGGCAGGAAACAAGACATATGCGGCGCTTTGGAAATTGGGGCCTTCAAGGGCGGATAATGCTCTATGTCACCATAGGGCTGGTGACCCTCTTGAGCGCGTTCGTTTTTTTCGCTCAGCGGACCATCTCTCAGCATACCGGCCTCATGCTGCAGGAGCGCCTGGCCTTCACCAGGACGGTGGCGGCGGACGTTGACCTCGTTATCGACCATGTCCAGGCCGAGCTGGTTAGGAATATCACCCTACTGGACCCCGGCCTGGCCGACGGTATATCCCGGCAGGAGGCGAATGTGCTGGGTTCTATACAGGGCCACCTGGCCGGGTTCCACCGCCTGCAGTTGCCGCGAGAGCCGATTCTGCTGGACATAGAGGGCAGGGTGATTTGGTCCGCCGGTGAGGCCCCCCATGCCTGGGCCGGGCCGGACCCGGACCCCTTCCTCGTGCATGTGCTGGCGACCGGGACGGCGGGCGTGTACGCCGGGGAGGATAACACGGACCGCGGCAGGCCGATGATATCCGTGGCCGCACCCGTTATCGACGGGGACGGCGCCGTCCGGGGCGTGCTGGCCGTAGCGGTGATGCCCACCTCCGACAGCGCCGGGTTTGCCCCGTTCAGCCGCCAGGGGAACGTCGGTTATCACCTGGAATTGGTCACCTCCAGGGGTATCGCGGCCATCAGCTCCGATCCCGAGGACACCTTCAAGACAAGCCGGCACTTGAGCGTAATCGGTGGCCTCATAGAGTCCCGGGAGCCGGGGGTTGACCGGCATCTCCGGTCCCGGGAGCAGACCGGGATGGCGGACCACATCGTTGCCTTCGTCCCCCTTTCCTCGGTGCCCTGGGGCGTGGTCCTGGAGCAGCCTGAGGATGTTGCCCTGGCCCTGCCCCGGACCCTGCAGGGACAGCTCCTCCTGCTATCGGGACTGGGCCTTGTCGGGGGGTTGGCCCTGGCCTGGCTGACCACCCGCCAGGTGGTCCGCCCGCTGTTACGGCTCACGGCTACCTCCCGGGAGATAGCCCGGGGAGACCTGGGGACCCCCATAGCGACGGGGGGGCCCGATGAGGTGGGGGAGCTGGCCCTCTCCTTCGAGACCATGCGTAGCCGGCTCAAGGAATCGCTGGAGAAGCTGGAGGGGTGGAGCCGGGAGCTGGAGGACAGGGTCAAAGATAGGACGCTCAAGCTGGAGGAGCGGGACCGGGAACGCACTATCCTGCTACAAAAGCTCATTCAGGCCCAGGAGGAGGAGAGGAAAAGGGTTGCCCGGGAGCTTCACGACGAGGTGGGGCAGGCCCTGACGGGGCTGGTGATGAACCTGGGGAGCGTGGACCAGGTCCTGATGAAGGACCCCGCCAAGGCGAAGGAGAGGCTGAAGGTGGTGATGGCCTTGAGCAGCAAGACCGTGGACGATGTCCGCCGCCTGATCGGCGACTTGAGGCCCAGCGTACTGGATGATATGGGGCTGATTCCTGCCCTGCGCTGGTATGCCGATGACTACCTGGGAAAGGCCGGGATCAAGGCTACAGTGACCGCCAACGGGTTCAGCGACAGGATTCCCCCTCACATAGAGGTGGCTATATTCAGGGTGGTGCAGGAGGCCATCACCAATATCGTGCGCCATGCCCGGGCCGGGACGGCGGAGATAAGCCTCCAGATCGAGGGCGACACCATCCGGGGCCTCGTCCGCGATGACGGGACCGGGTTTGACTTGGCCCCGGGCCGGCCGGGAGCCTCGGGCCGGACCTCCGTGGGCCTGCTGGGCATGGAGGAGAGGATCAGCCTGCTGGGAGGCAGCTTTCGCATCGAGTCCCAGCCGGGCGAGGGCACCTCGGTGATTTTCGAGGTCCCCAGCCGATGGGAGGAGGACCATGGGCACGACCAGGGTACTGATAACTGACGACCATGCCATCGTCCGGGCCGGCCTCCGTATGCTGCTGGAGGACCAGGACGACATGGAGGTGGTGGGTGAGGCCCGAAACGGGGAGGAGTGTGTGGACCAGGTTTCCCGCCTCAAGCCCGATGTGGTGCTCATGGACGTCGCCATGCCCGGGATGGACGGAATAGCCGCTACCCGGCAGATCAAGGAGGCCTCCCCGGAGGTCCAGGTCCTGGGGCTCACCATGCACCAGGATGAGAACTATTTCTTTCAGATGCTCCGGGCCGGGGCCTCGGGCTATGTGATCAAGGGCGCCGACCCGGAGGAGCTTTTTACCGCCATCAGGGCCGTGGCCGGGGGGGAGGCCTACCTCTATTCCTCCCTGACCAAAAAGCTCCTGGATGACTATCTCGATAGGGTCAAGGCCGGGGATGTAAGCGACAGCCATGACCGCTTGAGCGACCGGGAAAAAGAGGTGCTTCAACTTATCGGGGAGGGCCTTACCAGCCGGGAGATCGCCGGGTCCCTGTACTTGAGTGTCAACACCGTGGATAGGCACCGCAGCAACATTATGGACAAGCTCGACCTGCACAACAAAGCGGGGCTTATCAAGTACGCTATCAGGAAGGGGCTGGTAGAGCCTTAAGGGTTCTGGGGCCGTCCCGGACGGCACAATGGGGCAAACACACCAATGAAAATTGGTGTGTTTTTTTGTGCCCGAATCCCATGTCTCCGTGATGCTGTGACGGGCCCGCCGGTATAAGCTGGAATCAGGTAAATAATAACGTGAGGAAAGTCATGGGAAGAATGTTAGGGACCGTAATCGTACTCTCGCTGGTGGTGTTTTTGCTGGCCGGCTGCAAAGCCGCCCCGGCACCGGCCTCGGCACTGGTACCTGCCCCGGCACCCGCGACGGCGCCTGCCCCGGCACCCGCCCCAGACCCCGCGCTTGCCGATCATCCGTCGGAGGACGGCGCCACGGCCCCGGCGCACACGACGGAGCTCCTGTCATCCGCCGCGGCCGGCACCCCGGAAGGGGGCTCGCAGCTCTACGCCGGATTCTGCGCCGCCTGTCACGGCGTCGAGGCCCAGGGCACCGCTTTTGCTCCCTCCCTGCCCGGACACCTGGAGGAGGTGGTAAAGCGACAGGTGAGAACGCCCCTGGGCAAGATGCCCGCGTTCTCCACAGATGCCATCAGCGATCACGAGCTGGATGCGATCGCCGGCTTCATTGCCGCCCTGCCCGTCTCCGACCATCACGCCGAGCCTGTGGACATGGAGGGGGGCCTGGTGATGCATCACTGGATGCTGGTCTACGCCATACAGGGTGGTGACGTTCAGGACGCCGTGCACCACATGAGTCACGTCCTGGAAATAGACATGGGCCAAGAGCACAAGCACCGCATGGAAGAGGTCAATGATCTGTTGAAACAGGGTGAGCTCCACGGGGCGGAGCATGAGATCGAGGAGATGCTGGCCGAGTACGGTGAGCCCCAGGTCGCCACGCCCAAGCTTCACCTCCAGATGGCCCTGTTTACGGCGGAGGAGGAGGATATCCAGGAGACGCTGCACCACATGGGACACTTCACCGAGGGAGCCCAGGGCACCGGTGCGGAGATGGGCCGGGAGGTCATCGGCCTGCTAATGGAGAATAACCTCCACGAGGCCGAGCACGAGATAGGGGAGCTGCTGGAGGCGCCCTTGACCGAGGGCGAGCCGGAAACCCACTCCTCGCCGACCCTGCTATCTGACGAGGAATCGGCCCATGCCCCCCACTGAGACCCCCTATCCCCTGGTGGTCATGAAATAGGTCGTACCAAGATCGAGCACTATCGCCGGGTGGTCCTTCGGCTGAAGGACCACCCGGCCCTTTTATGTGGCTCCGGACCCGACCTTGCAGTCCGTTAATTACTGTGAAATAATGAACGACAACGGTGCGCTCGGGGGGGAGTCAGATGGTCCAGACGAATTCGGCCCAGGATAGGACCGGGCAACGGAAGCAAAAGCTGGAGTGGAGGAAGGGCGTCTGCGGCATCTGCCCCGCCG
>JAZFUS010000372.1:0-2321 GCA_036447315.1 Dehalococcoidia bacterium | reverse complement strand
TGATCCCGGTGACCGTGTCGCCGCCCTCGCCGTGATGTTTGTACGCCTTGCCCTGGGGAGAGCAGAAATCATTCTGCATGTCCATTATCAGCAGCGCCGTGTGCTGGGGGTTGACTATCTCCGCCATGGTCTCAAAGACTGGCTTGCCCTGAATCGTTATCATCTCGTCCTCCTGCTCCGATGGTCCCCAAGGTGCCGGCCCCACCCGTACCCCACGCCCTTACTGTATAGTCCCGCCCGCGGGGCTGTCAATACCGGCTAACGTGAGCGTTCCTGCTCGGCGTGCTCCACCATCCGGTCCAGCAGGCGCGGGTCAAGCCCCAGCTTCTCCGCCATGTCGATGTCCCGCCGGGCCTCTTCGTCCCGGGACAGGGCGAAGTAAGCCATGCCCCTGTTGGCATAGGCCAGGCTGAACATGGGGTCGAGCCGTATGGCCTCGCTGAAGTCCTCGATGGCCCGCTCGGGCCGGCCCAGGACACTGTGGGCGATGCCCCGGTTATTGTAAGCCAGGAGAGCAAGGGGGTCCAGCCGTATGGCCTCATCGAAGTCCGCGATGGCCCGCTCGGGCTGGCCCATGTTGCCCCGGGTATGGCCCCGGTTGTAGTAGATTTCGGAATCCTGAGGGTCGAGCCGGACAGCCTCGTCGAAGTCCTGGATGGCCCGTTCGGGCTGGCCCAGGTCGGCATAGGCGATGCCCCGGCTGTTGTAGGCCCCGGCCAGCCCGGGGTCCAGGCGGATGGCCTCATCCAGGTCCTCCAGGGCCCGCTGGAACTCGCCCAGGTAGATGAGGGCCCTGCCCCGGCCAGCGTAGGCTTTGGCGAGCTGGGGGTCCAGGCGTATGGCCCTGTCGTATTCATCTATGGCCCTCTCCCAGCCCCCCACCTCCATGAATGCCTCACCGGCCCTGTATTTCACCTCGGCCTCGATGGGGTCGCCGCCACAGGCCGTCAGGGGCAGGAGCAGCGCGGCCAGCATCACCGCGGTCAATACAGGGGACTTCATCGATAGCCTCTCCACCGGGTCGTTGAGTACCTCCCCCCTCCCCCCGACGTGGCCAAGCCCGGCCCGCATCACCACACTTGCCGATGATAATACCCTGCCCCACCGCCGTCAAGGCCGCCGCCGGGCCCCCACGGTTATCGACCTTTGTGGTCCGGAAAGGAAAAGGTTAGAATCTAGGCAGGGCTATCCGGGGCCTGACCAGGGCTGTCACCCTCCCGGAGCCGGAAAAATCCATTGTGGAGGAAAGCTTGTGAACAAAGTCTCCATGGGACCCAGGCCGTTGCTCTACCCGACACCCGCGGTTTTGGTGGGGGCGCAGGTCGACGGCGTTCCCAATTTTATGACGGCGGCCTGGTGCGGTGTCGCCAGCAGCAATCCCCCGATGATTGCCGTCGCCATACAACCCAGCCGGTACACCTACCAGGGCATCAGGCAGAATATGACCTTCTCCATCAACATACCGTCGACCGATATGGTAAAGGAGGTGGACTACTGCGGGATAGTATCCGGCTCCAAATTCGATAAAAGGGAAGCCTGCCGGTTCACGGTATTCTACGGTAAACTTGATACCGCTCCCCTGGTCGAGCAGCGCCCCGTCAACCTGGAGTGCCGGGTCGCCCACATCCTGGACCTGGGAAGCCATACCCTGGTCCTGGGCGGCGTTGAGGACAGCCATGTCTCGGAAAGCTGCCTCACCGAGGGCCAGCCGGACGTGGCCAAGATCGATCCCCTGGTCTTCACCATGGCCCCGGCCCGGCAATATCAGGGCCTGGGAGGGGTAATTGCGAAGGCCTTCTCCATCGGTGAGGAGCTCAAAGCGGAGAAGTAGGCGTCCTGTATAAAACGAAAATCTTCCCTCTGACCGGGTTGACAAACTCGGAATTTGGGCTAGAATGAGGATACTGGCTAGGTGTAAGGAGGTGGTGCTTATGGAAAGTAATTTAATTGATACCCTGGGAGCTTCGGCTCCCAGGGTACCCTTCAAAAAGGCCCACCCCCACCTCGCCTCTAAATAGTATTTTTTGTCCGACCCCCTCGATGCCCACCCACGGTCCCTCCACCGGCCGCTCACGCCTCGTCTGACATTGTTACCTATTCATCCTATATCAGGGGGTTTTTGGGGGGCACCCCCCAGATTGATACCTATTGACCCCTCCGCCGGCCGCTCCCGCTTCGTCTGACATTGTTACCTATTCATCCTATAACAGGGGGTTTTGGGGGGGAAACCCCCCAGATTGATACCTATTGACCCCTCCGCCGGCCGCTCACGCTGCGTCTGACATTGTTACCTATTCATCCTATAACAGGGGGTTTTGGGG
>JAZFUS010000371.1:0-8684 GCA_036447315.1 Dehalococcoidia bacterium | reverse complement strand
CGATTCCTCCCAGGTACTCCACGGTAAAGCCCCGGGATATGATTCGCATCAGGGGCACATTCAGCTCCGCCAGGGAGAAATCGTTATCGTGGGAGCGGTCGACCACCAGTATTCCGGGCTTCCTCTGGTAGTCCTCCGAATACCCGCTCGCCGGAGGCTGGGGGACGAAGACGTCGTCAAACCGGGGCAGCGTGTTGGGGGGTGGCTGGTATTCCCCCTGATAGAACAGCCTGGCCTGGACGGCCAGGAAAAGGAGCACAACCACCACTACAAAGATAAGCTTTTTCATCTGGTTGCCTCCGCTGCCCGGTACATGTAGTGATACTGGGGCACTATATCTTGAAAGGGGCCGGACCCACCCGGATACTGGACATCGCCGTCGGCGGAGAAGAAGAAGAAGGGGGTGGACAGGTTGAGCTCTTCGTTGATGTCCAGGATGTTGTAATTGGTGATACCCGCCAGCGCGGCCGTCCTCTCTATGGCATGGGAGGTGGTGCCGATCTCATCTATGAGGCCGTTGCGGAGGGCCTCCACACCGATATAGATCTCGGCTTTGGAGATATCCTCCTGGCTCATCCTCAGCTTGTCTCCCCTTCCAACGACGACAGTCCTTATAAAACCCTGCTTTACCATCTCCTGCCAGGCTGTGGCGCGCCTCCGGTCGGAGCCGGCGCTCTTGAAGGGGCCGGACGGTATTGTTGCCTCGGAGAGGTCCTCCCGCTCGGGGGGCATGGTGATCCAGACCCCTATGTTGCCTATGAACGACGTGGGCATGGCATAGACATAGTTGGCACCCATGGCCACATAGTAGCCGCCGCTCAGGGCCCCCAGCCTTATGGCGGCCACCACCGGCTTTTCCTGCCTGGTTCGCATGACTTCGAGATAGATCTCCTCGGTGGCGGTCACCCCTCCCCCGGGGCTGTCTATCTCAAACACCACGGCCTTGATGGCATCGTTCTCTCTGGCATAGCGGAACGCCTTCACCATGTTGGCGGCCGTAAAGGAGGAAATCGAGGTATCCAGCTTCACTATGCCTACGGTCGGCCTGGCTATGATCCTGTCCGAGATAGAGGAGCCGATCTTGGTCCGGGTGATGGCGGTATCGAAGATCACAAAGCCGATGCCCAGGGCCACCAGGGCCAGAAAGGCGTACACTACGACACCCCACCCCCCCCATCGCTTGATAACCCCGCCGCCTTTCCACCGTTTCAGGCCCCCCCCAACCCCCCATTTCTTTACAGAACGTAACTCGCTCATAGTCGCTATATCTCAACCTCCTCTTCCATCATATCGATTATGGGCCTATCGAGTATGGGCCTGCCAATCAGACCCCGGGGCTTTACGCCCACCAGCCGCGCCGGGATAAATCTGCCGGCCAGGGGCTCAGGGCTCCGGGCAAACACTCGAAGGTAATTGTCGGTCAGGCCCGACCACATCCCGTCGGCCGTCTCCGCCTCCCAGAGGACCTCCGGGCTCTGCCCGAGAAACTGCGCCCGGTAGGCCTGAGCACTGTCTGCGGCCATCTCCAAGGCCCTCCGGGTGCGCTCTTTTTTGACCCTGGCGTCAACCTGGTCGGGCATCCGGGCCGCTCTGGTCCCGGGCCGCGGGGAATAGGGGAAAACGTGGATGGCGGCCAGGGCCAATTCTTGACATAATCGCAGAGAGGCCTCGAACTCCCGGGGGCTCTCGCCGGGGAAGCCGACCATGAGGTCGGTGGTGATGGCTATGTTGGGCACCATGTCCCGGGCCAGGGACACGGCCCGCGTGAATTCGGCACTGGAGTAGTTCCGCCCCATGCGCTCCAGCACCCCGTCGCTGCCGCTCTGCAGGGGGATATGGAGGTGGGCACAGAGGCGGCTCCCCTCCCAGAGGTGGAGGAGCCGGGGGGAAAGGTCGCGGGGCTGCAGTGAGGAGAGGCGCAGCCGGGGTATTTCCGTCTCCCGGAGGAGCCGCCCCAGGAGTCCGGCCAGGTCGGTCCCGTCCCACCGGTAGCTTCCGATCTGGGTCCCGGTGAGCACCGCCTCCCGGGCGCCCAGGGAGTGTCTTTCCTTCACCTGATCTATGATCTCCCGGGGCGCCCGGCTCTGCTCTCCCCCCCGCACCCGGGGCACGATACAGTAGGCGCACCCCTGGTCGCAGCCCTCCTGGACCTTGACCAGGGAACGGCTCCTGCCCGGCGGGGGTTGGATCTGACCTCCCCCCCTCCGGGTCCCCATCCCCATCTTCTCCCCCACAATCTCCACCACCCGGCCGCGGTCCTGACGGGGGACGACCACATCGACCCCGTCTATGGCCGCCAGCTCCCGGGGGGCCCTCTGGGCGTAGCAGCCAGTAGCCACCACCAGGGCGTCCGGGTTCCGGCGGCGCAGCCACCGGAGCAGCCGGCGGCCCTTGCCGTCGGCCACATGGGTCACGGTGCAGGTGTTGACCACGCAGACCTGCGCCGGGGCCCCGGGCCGGGCTATATGATATCCCGCCCCCGTAAAGCTCCGGGCCAGGAGCTCCGCCTCGGCCTGATTCAGTTTGCAGCCCAGGGTGTGCAGGGCCACATTGGTTTGCCCGGAAATGTCCGTCATCGCCCTTTGTCGATTATTTATTCGAGGATACCACAAGATTATATCTTCAATTCCAGGGGCGGGCAACTTCGCCTTGCCCACCCCCCTCCAATTGTGGTAAAATCTCGGTGCCGTGTGTGTTTGGCCCGTAGGCTGCGGCTGCGACATAATTTTAGAAATTAGAAGGAGGGAACAAGTGGCCTACAAGACAATTATCTACAAGAAGGAAGGCAACATCGCCCGGATAACCTTCAACCGGCCGGAGAAGCTCAACAGCTGGGATTTCCCCGGTCAGGGCGGGATGTTCGATGAGTTCCACGCCGCCCTCACGGAGATTGAGAATGAAGACGACATCAAGGTGGTGATCCTAAAGGGGGCGGGGCGCTGTTATTCCTCCGGCCACGACCTGACCACCGTGGGCCATGTCTATGGCATGGGCTCGGGGAAGGAAGGGGAGAGGCGGGCCAGCCAGCGAGTAAGGCTTCAGGTGGACCGCCGGTGGCTGGAGGGGGGATGGGGAAGGCTGTTCTACTTCCCCAAGATAACCATCTCACAGGTGCACGGCTACTGCATCGGCGAGGGCCTGGGGCTGGCCCTGTGCTCCGATATCGCCATCGCCGCCGATGACGCCCAGATCGGCCATACCGAGCAGCGCCTGGGCTTTTCCGGCAGTGGCATAGGCACCACCGCCCATCTCATGCTGGCCGTAGGTATCAAGCGGGCCAGGGAGCTCCTGCTCACCGGCCGGATCTTGAGCGGCAAGGAGGCAGCCGATATCGGCCTGGTGGCCAAGTCGGTGCCGCCGGACAAGCTGGAGGAGGAGGTGGAGAACCACGCCAAGGCCATGACCAATCTCCCCAGGGATGGCATCGCCATCGGCAAGGCCTTCACCCACCTGGTCTATGATTCCCTGGGGCTTACCAACAGCTTCATTTCGGGCTACATCGGCCACTCCATGTTTACCAATATGCGCTGGGAGCCCGATGAGTACAACTTCTTCAAGGAGAGGCGGGACAAGGGGGCCAAGGCCGGATTCCATGGCCGGGATTCCCGCTATGCCGGTCTGGTCTAGGGCCGGCTTCCATTGCAAATCGAAAAGGAGGTTTTAAATTGGCATATAAGTGGATAATCTACAAGAAAGAGGGCCACATCGCCCGGCTCACCATCAATAAACCCGAGAAACTCAACGTCATTCAAATGATCGGCCGCGGGGAAGACTGCGCGGAGATCTACGATGCCATGGAGGATGCGGCTAACGACGATGACATCAAGGTGATCATCCTCAATGGCGCCGGCCGGGCCTTCAGCGCCGGCCACGACCTGACCAAGGTGGGCTTTGTCTATGGCATGGGTACGGGCCAGGAAGGGGAGCGGCGGCCCAGCCAGAGGATAAGGCTGGCCAAGGACCGGATGGGACTCAGTAACGACCTGCTGAACGGCATCTTCCTTCACCCCAAGATAACCATCGCCCAGGTACACGGCATCTGTGTGGGGGGTGGGGCCCTGATCTTCTCCCTTTGCGACCTGGTGGTGGCCGCCGATGACTCCCAGATAGGCTATATCGAGCAGCGGCTGGGCTTCTCGGGGGGCGGCATTCCCAATTTGAATGTCCTCATCGCAACCGTGGGCCTGAAGCGGGCCCTGGACCTCCTGCTCACCGGGCGCATGCTCGATGGTAAAGAGGCGGCGGAGATAGGCCTGATCACCAAGTCGGTGCCTCCGGACAAGCTGGAGGAAGAGGTGAACAACATGGCCCAGGCTATCACCCTGCTGCCCCGGGACGGTATCGCCATCGGCAAGGCGGCCCGCCACCTGGCCTACGACTCCATGGGGCTCACCGCGGGCTTCGCCCACGGCTATATCACCCATACCCTGTTCACCAACCTGCGCTGGGAGGACGATGAGTACAACTTCTTCAAGGAGAGGCGGAACAAGGGGGCCAAGGCCGGCTTTCACGGCCGGGATGCCCGCTACGCCGGACTGGTCTAGTCTCCCCAGCAGGGGATGCTTTAGAGGGGCCGGGATGTCCTTCTTCGAAGGACTGGTCCGGTCTCCCCCGATAAAGAATGAGGCGGATGCCTCACGGGGGCCGGGATGACCTTCTTCGAAGGACTGGTCCGGTCTCCCCTGAGAAAGAATGAAGGGGATGCCTCACGGGGGCCGGGATGACCTTCTTCGAAGGACTGGTCCGGTCTCCTCCGATAAAGAATGAGGCGGATGCCTCACGGGGGCCGGGATGACCTTCTTCGAAGGACTGGTCCGGTCTCCTCCGATAAAGAATGAAGGGGATGCCTCACGGGGGCCGGGATGACCTTCTTCGAAGGACTGGTCCGGTCTCCCCTGAGAAAGAACGAGGCGGATGCCTCACGGACAGTCGACCCAGGAGGAATGTGGAGCATGTCTGAAGATCTGATAGTATACACGAAGGACGTAAAGGCCAGGCGGGCCACCATCACCATAAACCGCCCGGAGAAGCTCAATGCCCTCACCGTGGCCATGTGGCAGTCGATAACCAACCGGGTAATCGAGGCCGAGGCCGATGACGATGTCAAGGTCATCGTCCTCAAGGGGGAGGGGCGCTGTTTCTCCTCGGGGCACGACGTGGCCGACCTGGGTCCTCACCATGGCTGGTCTTCCGACCCCAAGGCCCGCCGTCCCAGCCAGAGGCGGAGGCTCATCGTCGACGACCAGGTTTTCTGGGGCCGCCGGGGGACCTGCCAGACCGTCCTCTACTGCGATAAGGCCACCATCGCCCAGGTCCATGGCTACTGCTATGGAGGGGGGATGCAGATAGCCATGGCCTGCGACCTGATCGTCGCCGCCGACGACGCCCTGTTCACCCATCCCGGCTACCGCTATATCGGCCCCCTGGGGGAGATAGTACACTTCATCCTCACCATAGGCGTCAAGAAGACCAAGGAGATGATGCTGACCGGTGAGGCCATGGATGCCGCCTCGGCCCTCCAGTACGGGATGGTAAACCGGGTGGTGCCCCTGGAGAAGCTAGAGGAGGAGATAGACCGGGTGGCCGGCATGATCGCTCTTCAGCCCCTGGACGCCATCGTCCTGGGAAAGGCCAATTTCGAGCTGGCCCTGGACATAGCCGGAGTGGGGGCGGGGTACACGGCGGGCTACATAACCCACACCCTACAGACCAATATCCGCTATGAGGAGGACGAGTTCAACCTCTTCAAGTCCAGGAAGGATAAGGGGATGAAGGGGGCTTTTCAGGAGAGGGAGTCCCGCTTCCCCGACAGTCCCCTGGCGCGCTAAAAAGCCCTTTCCGCCCCGGGGCGGGAGCCCCCCGGTGGAATGCCCTGTACGAATGAAGGATAGCCTGGAACCGGCATCCATTCTCCGCGGCCTGAGGACCCGGTTTGTGGGCCGGCCCCTCCTCTACCACCCCAGCCTCCCCTCCACCATGGAGGAGGCCCGGGGAGAGGCCGTGAAGGGGGCTGGGGAGGGGACCGTGGTGCTGGCCGGAGAGCAGACGGCCGCCCGGGGACGTCTGGGCCGGGCCTGGCTCTCCCCCCAGGGCAGCCTGGCTCTCTCCATCGTCCTCCGCCCCGACCTGGACCACCTGCCCGGACTGGTCATGGTGGCCTCCCTGGCGGTGGTCAATGCCGTCGAGGCCGTGACCGGCCTCAGTCCCCGGATCAAGTGGCCCAATGATGTCCTTATCGGCTCCGGGAAGGTATGCGGCATCCTCATCGAGAGCTATCTCCGCGGCAGCGCGGTCGATTATGCCATCCTGGGCCTGGGGATAAACGTCAATCTCGACCCCAAGGCCCTGGCCCTGCCAGCCCGGCCCTCTTTCTCTCCGGACCCCACCAGCCTCTCCGCCGAGCTGGGGCGGGAGGTACCCCGTGGGGGTCTTCTCCGGGTACTGCTGGAGGAGGTGGAGCGGCTCTATCTCAGTCTCCTGGCGGGAGAGCCCCTCCATATCCCGTGGCGGGAGCGTTTAGAGACCCTGGGGCGCGAGGTAACCGTGGTGGCGGGAGAGGTGGAAGAAAAGGGCACGGCCGAGGATGTCACTGCCGATGGCAGCCTGCTCCTGCGCCGTGCCGATGGCACCCTGGCCCGGATCGTGGCCGGGGAGGTGTCTCTCCGTTCCCGGAGTTAGAGGCGGCCCTTCATAAGTGAAGGGCCGCCTCCGCCTTTTCTATTCTTTCTTGTCATCCTTGCCGGGGGGAAGGGCCTTGCCGGAGTCTCCGCCGCCTGTGCCCAGGAAGGCCTCCATGAAGTGCATGGGCAGGGGGAAGATCACCGTATTGGTGCGCTCGCCGGCTATCTCCGTCAGGGTCTGCAGGTAGCGGAGCTGAAGGGCCGCGGGCTGGGTGGAGATGACCTGGGCGGCATCGGCCAGCCTCTGCGAGGCCTGGAACTCACCATCGGCATGGATGACCTTGGCCCGCCTCTCCCTCTCGGCCTCGGCCTGGGCGGCCATAGACCGCTTCATGGCCTCGGGCAGCTCCAGGTCCTTGACCTCCACCACGCTCACTTTGATCCCCCAGGGCTCCGTCTGCTCGTCGATGATCTGCTGCAGCGTCTGATTGAGCGTCTCTCTCTCCGCAAGCACCTCGTCCAGGGCCGACTTGCCCAGCACGCTCCGGAGGGTGGTCTGGGCGATCTGGAAGGTGGCCAGCCGGTAGTCGAAGACCTCGACGATGGCCGATTCGGGGTGTATCACCCGGAAATAGACCACGGCATTCACCCTGACCGTCACGTTGTCCTTGGTGATGGCCTCCTGGGACGGGACATCCAGGGTGATCACCCTGGTATCTATTTTGCGCATGTGGTCAACGAAAGGTATGATAAAACGTATCCCCGGCTGCCTGGTCCCGGTGAGCCGTCCCAGACGGAAGACGACACCGGCTTCATACTGCATTACTATCTTGACCGACGCGGGCACCAGGACGATCACGATAAAACCGATTATACCCAAGAGCACTAATGTTGGCATGGTTTTTATCCTCCTGAAGTTTCGGGTTTATTTTAACTGGGCCTCTTCAATGACGGAGTGGCCTCACCTCCTCTCGCCTGACCTTTCTCCAGGGCTACCCGGAGTCTCAGTCCATCGATCATAGTCACCTCCACCTCCTCCCCCACGCCGGCCCGGCCGCTTTCGAGCCTGGCCTGCCAGATCTCACCATGTACGGAGACGGTGCCGTTGGGGTCCAGGGGGGTCTTTACCGCGGCCATCTTACCTACCATCCCCTCGCGCCCCGTAATCTGAGGCCGCCGGTGGCTGCGCACTACGGCGCCCACCACGAAGATGAACACGGCGGCGACCCCACCCACCACCCCGGCAATGAGGAAGGGGTTTATCGCCAGGGCGGGGGTCCCGCTGAACAGGATCAGGGAGCCAAAGGCCAGGGAGATAATACCCCCCACGGTCAATATCCCGCTGCTCATTACGAAGAGCTCGGTCAGGAACAGGCCGAATCCCAGGATGATGAGCAGTATGCCGGCGTAGTTGGCCTGAAGCGTTCCCAGGCTGTAAAGGGCCAGGAAAAGGGCGATGGCCCCAAAGACCCCGGGCAGGATGGCGCCGGGGTTGGAGAACTCCAGAAAAATGCCCAGCATGGCTAAAGAGAGCAGCAGGTAGGCGATGTTGGGGTTGGAGAGGGTGAGGAGGATACTCTCCCTGTCGGTCATATCCACCCGCTCGATCACGGCCCCCTGGGTCACCAGTGTGATCACCACACCCTCCTCCATGGTCACCTGCCAGCCATCCAACTGGTCCAGGAGCTCCGTCAGGTTCTCGGAGCGGAGGTCTATGACGCCCAGCTCCAGGGCCTCACTGTCGGTTTTGGCCACGCTTTTGCGCACCATATCCTCGGCCACCTCCACATTGCGACCGCGCTGCTCGGCGATGCTCTTTATGGAGGAGGCCAGGGCATTGACGGTCTTCTCCTCCATGATGTCGTCGGTATCCGACTCGCCTTGGCCGCCGATGCTCACGGGGTGAGCGGCACCGATGAAGGTGCCCGGCGCCATGGCGGCTACATTGGCGGCTATGGTGATGAAGGCGCCCGCCGAACCGGCCCAGCCCCCCGCCGGTGAGACGTAGACCACAATGGGGACCTCGGAGGCCAGGAAGCTCATGATGATCTTCTGGGAAGAGCT
>JAZFUS010000370.1:0-3276 GCA_036447315.1 Dehalococcoidia bacterium | reverse complement strand
CGCCGCATCGCCCGCCCGGCGTGGAGCTGCCCCTGAGAGCCGAAATAGGCCACCAGGAGCGTGGCCTCGGGGCCATGGGTATCCCTGACGCGGATGAGCTCCCCGGCCACGGTGTCCAGGGCCTCGTCCCAGGATATTGGCTCGAAGCGGCCGTCCCCCCGCTCCCCCACCCTCTTCAAAGGGGAGGTGAGGCGGTCGGCGGCATAGACCCTCTGCCGGTAGGCCCGGCCCCGGGCGCAGGCCCGGAGCTGGGGCTCCTCACCATCATCGGTCTCGATGCGGGTGATGACCCCGTCCCTGACATGGACCCGGAACAGGCAGCGACCGCCGCAGTCGTGGCAGCCCCCGGTGACCACTATTTGTTCGCCCTTGGGACCGGCAACCAAAATAGCACCTCCGCCTTTTCTCTCCCCCGCGAAACCGGGGCAACGCACGTCCGGTAGGGGTATATTAGCAAAAAGAGCCGAAAAAAAGCAACATGACGGTTGCTCTTTTCATCGCGGGCTGTGTAGTTGGGGGGGGTGTATGACGGATAAACGGCCCGGATTCCCATGCCGGGGCGTCTCGTGCAGCCCCCACCGGGGGCCGAGCGGGCTTTCACCATGCTCGATCATGGGGCGGGTTTAATAATCGGGCTCCTCACCCTCTATATCCTGGAGGGCTGCCTCTCCCAGGCCGAAGTAGTGGGCTATCTCGTGCTTGACCACCCCGCTCACCCGCTTTTTCAGCTCATTACGCGACCGGCACCCTTCCTCGATGGGCCCCTGAAAGATGGTAATCTTATCGGGTGGCACCATGTTGTATCCCTGCCCGCGCTCGGTGAGGGGTATACCCTCATAGAGGCCCATGAGGGTGAAGCCTCCCCCCAGCCCGGCCTGCCTGATCTGGCTCCGGCTGGGCTGGCCCTCCACCACCACATCCACGTTGTCCAGCCGGTCCCGGAACTCCGCGGGCAGGTCGGCCAGCGCCTGGGCCACTATCCTTTCAAAGCTTTCCCTGTCCATGGCTTCGGAGGGTATTCTAGACCAAACCCCCCCGGCATGTCCAACCGCCCCTCCGGCGGGCCAACCCGGCGAGAAAGCCTGTGACGGGAGATGGAGTTGACATGGGTCCTGGCGTTAGTTATAGTTTTTCTTTAGGGATCCTGGCAGTTAGAGAAATTATGGGGAGAGTGGAATGCAGAAAATCGTGGTCATTACCCTGGTATTCGTAGTAGGGGTGTTTATCCTGGGGGGTTGTTCCGGGAAGACCACACCCACACCCGCCGCTCTTCCGCCCACCAGCCCCCCGCCCGTTATCACCCCGGCGGCGGCTCCCAAGAAGTATTCGGCGCCGCCTCCGATGTCCATCGACCCGAACAAGTCCTACACGGCCACCTTCAAGATGGAGAGCGGCGATATCGTGGTCGAGCTCTTCGCCGCCGACGCCCCCAAGACGGTGAATAACTTTGTGTTTTTGGCCCGGGAGGGCTTCTACGATGGCACTACCTTTCACCGGGTAATCCCCGGGTTCATGGCCCAGGGAGGGGACCCCACGGGGACGGGGAGGGGTGGTCCGGGATACTCCTTTGAGGACGAGTTCAGCAAGCGTACCCACGGGGTGGGGACCCTGTCCATGGCCAATGCCGGGCCCAACACCAACGGCAGCCAGTTTTTCATCACCTACTCCCCCCAGTCCCCCCTGGATGGGAAGCATAGCGTTTTCGGCCACGTGATCGAGGGCAAGGACGTTCTGGACAAGATTCGCCCCCGGGACCCGAACCGAGCCCCCGCTTTTGAGGGTGACACCATCATCAGTATAACCATAGAGGAGGGCCAGTGAAGGCTCCGGCTGTTTCCGATCTGACCCAGTTCGACCGGACCATAGAGATCCTGGAGGCCATCCTGCGGCACCGGAGGGCCCGGCCCACGGTGAAAAGCGAAGAGGTCTACTTCGAGCTGATGATAGAATATTACCGGCGGATACGCGACGCTAAAGCGAATGGCAAGCTCATAGCGGCCCACACGGTGATGTTCCCCACGGAGATCATCTACGCCATGGACATGGTGCCCATGCAGCTGGAGTTTGCGGCGGGGACCATGGCCCGGCTGCTGGACGGCTTTGAGGACTGCTTCGATGTGGCCCGGGAGTTCGGCCTCACTGTAGAGACCTGTTCCCCCTACCGCGCCCTGGTCGGGGCCATCATCAAGGGGTGGCTGCCCCGCCCCGACGTTGTCCTGTGGAGCCACCAGGTCTGCGATAACACATCCAAGATTGGCATTCCCCTGTTGGAGCTCCTGGACTGCCCGGGCTTCTATCTGGACCAGCCCTACCGGAATACGAGTGCGGAGTTCGATTACTACCTGCACGAGATGGGGGAACTGGTGGCCTTTCTGGAGGAGCGGGTGGGGCGTCCCATGGACCAGGACCGGCTCCGGGATGCCGCCCATCAGTCGCAGAAGATGATAGACCTGCACCGGGAGATCCGGGAGCTGAGGAAGGCTCCCCCCGGCGCCATGCTCAACCGGCAGGGATTCCAGCTCTTTTTGATTCACTGGTTCTTCCGGGGCAGCCCCGATGCCGTGGCCTTCTGTGAGGTGCTCAGGGACGACATCCGGGATAGGGCGGCGGAGAAGGCAGGCCTCATCCCCGAGGAAAAGCTCCGGCTCCTGTCCCTGTTCATCCCGTCGGTAAACAAGCTGAACATATGGGACTGGATGCAGACCGAGCACGGGGCCAATATAGTCATGGAAACGTGGCTGCTGAATTGGGGGGAGGGAGATGTGGACCTGGAGCGGCCCCTGGAGAGCATTTCCCGCCTCTCCCATACCGCCGCGATATGCCGGCAGATGCATGGCCCGGTGGAAGAGGGCTATATCCCCGACTCGGTCCGCGATGCCCGGGAGTTCCAGGCGGACGGCGGCATCTATGTGGCCCATCTCGGCTGCCGGCAGGGCTGCGCCGCCATCAGGCCGGTAAGGGATGCCCTGATGGAGCAGGCCTCCATTCCCACCATCACCCTGGCCGGGGATATGGTAGACCCCAACTTTTGCTCCGACGAGGAACTCATGGATGCCCTGGAGGGTTTCTTCGAGACCCTCCACGACCGTAAATAGGCGCCCTGCCCCTTACAGGCGCTGGTCCATCTGAAGCGCTTTGCCCTCGGTCTTGATGGCCGGGGCGATGACCACCTCCACCCGGTGCATTTCCTGTATGGTGGCGGCTCCACAGACCCCCATGGCGGCGCGCAGGGCCCCGATGAGGTTCTGGGTGCCGTCGGTGACGGAGGTGGGGCCG
>JAZFUS010000369.1:0-3476 GCA_036447315.1 Dehalococcoidia bacterium | reverse complement strand
ACTTTCTCCACCTGGGGGTGCTTGATCAGTATCTCTTCGAGCTCCACCGGGATGATGGTGAGCCCTCCCCGCCTGATCCACTCCTTCAAGCGCCCGGTGATCATGTAGTTGCCCTCGGCATCCCGGACCGCGATGTCTCCCGTATGGAAGTAGCCGTTTTTGTCGAAGACCTTCTCGTTCTCATCCGGCTGCTTGAAGTATCCCCGGAAGACGTGCGGGCCCCGGGTGATGAGCTCGCCCTCCCCCCCCTCCGGCACATCTTTGCCATCGCCGTCCACGATGCGGTACTCGTCGGCCTCGCAGCAGGGTTTGCCCAGGACCCTGGTGCCCATCTCAAAGGGGTCGTCCATGCGCATGGCGATGATGGGGCCCTCGGCCATGCCGTAGCCCCGGGTGATCTTGGTGCCCGCCGGCAGGCGCTTCTTCAGCTCCAGCAGCAGCTCCGGGGCGAGGTAGCCCACCCCGCACATGATGTGCTTGAGGCCGCTCAGGTCGTATTTATCCAGGTCGGGGAAGTTCAGCAGGTCCACCACGTTGGTGGGCGCCATGAGGATATGGGTGGCCCCCATGTCCTGGACGGCCCCGGCAATGGTCTCGGCGCTGGTGTCCGTGGTCAGGGCGGCCCTGCCCCCGAACATCAGGCTGCCCACAACCCGCATCAGGGTGGCGTTCAGGGCGGCGGGAAGGCCGCACATGGCCACGGTATCGGCATCGAACTTCCGGAGCTCGGACGACCTTTTGCAGGCCAGTATGTAGTCATTGTGGGTGCGGGGTATGCCCTTGGGGAAGCCGGTGGTGCCTCCGGTGAGCAGGATCTCGGCCACATCGGTGCCCCGGGGCCTGAACTGGTCCAGGTAATCGGGCGGGTACTTATCCTCCAGGGGGGTATCCATCATCTTCCCCAGGGAAACCATGCCTGAGGGTACGTTGTCCCCGAGGACCAGGATATGTTTCAGCCCGGGGTGTTCCCTCTGAAGGCCCCGGGCCATCTCGACGTAGTCGAACCTGTGGTAGAGATCCGGGATGATGAGGGCTTTGACACCATACTGGCCTATCATGTGGCCCACCTCTCCGGACCGGAAGTGGGGCAGGGTCATGACGCCGATGATGCCCGTTTTCATCAGGGCGTAGTAAACATGCAGGAATATGGGCCAGTTGGGAAGCTGTACGATGGCCATGTCGTCCTTCTTGAGGCCGAGCTCCAGGAGGCCCAGGGCTATCCTCCGGACATACCGGCCCAGCTCCCCGTAGGTGGCCTGGCCCACCTCGCTGATGACGGCCACGTTGTCGGGGGTCGTCTCTATCCAGTGGTCGATGGTCTCCCCCAGGGTCTGGCCCGTCCAGTACCCCCGCTCCTGGTACTCCCTGGCCTCTTCGGGTTTCCAGGGTGTGAACCCATCCAGCGCCATGTCGGCCTCCTTTACCACCATGCCGGGCCCCCATATCCCCGGACCAGCGCCCTCCACACTGATTGTATCGACGGGACGGGTGAGGAGACGGGCCGCTGAGGAGAGGGGTGGGGGGACGGCGTCCGGGGGACCCATCAAGAAGTGGGGATTCGGGCTGCGGTCCGGCGGCGGGCATGGGGTGCCGCCTTACAAAATATGTGAGGGCTCTCCGTCCAGCCCCAGCCTTTTGAGGGTCTCGGGGGTGGGCCTCCCCTCCTTGTCCCAGCCGTGGAGCTCATAGTACTCGTCCAGAAGCCCGTCCCACTTCTCGCGGTCGAGGCACATCCCCTTTCTCGCCCCCTCTTTGATGGGTTCGAAGAAAATGGGGTCCGGCCAGTCGGCCTTCCGGCCCAGGCCGTCGCGGGCATTGAACATCCTCTCGATGTTCCAGATGCGCTCGGCGGTCTCCATGAGCTCGCCGGGGCCCATGTCCCAGCCGGTGACGGCATTGATCAGGTCGCAGGGCTCCTGGAAGGCGAACAGGTCGGGGGCGAACCATTTGGTCCAGAACTTGCACATGCCGGTGGCATCGGAGACGGTGCAGAGGTACTGCATCCAGGTGGCCATCCACGCCTTGGTATCCCAGGCGTAGGGGTCCGGGTTGGTATATCGGCCGAAGATGCCCTCAAGGACGGGGGCGGGGAGATTCATGAACTCCACATTGACCATTCCCCGCAGGTGGCAGTTTCCCTTGTTCGCCGTGACACAGCCCAGGGGGGTGGCCCGGAGCGCCCGGTACTCGGCGGCCTCATGGGTCAGGCCCTTGCCGCACCGGCGAAGGTACTCGTCGCTCTCCGGCCCCAGGTTCGCAATGGACTGCTCGATGCCGTCGCTGATCCTGGCCCCCAGGCCCTCCCTCCGGGCCAGCTGGTCCACCAGTCCCACCAGCCCCTCGGGGTTGCCCCAGTCCAGGTTGAGTCCGCCGGTATCCTTCTCGGTGATGATGCCCCTCTGCCAGCACTCCATGGCCCAGGCGGCATAGCCGGCAAAGGTGCCGATGTCGATGCCATATCTGTTGCACCGCTCCAGGATGGCCAGCGAGACGTCCCAGCGTTTGTTTCCCAGCCGGCTGCCCAGGGAGTTCTGGGCGCTCCACTCCGGCCCCTCGCCCACGGTCCCGGCGAAGGGCCCCTCTTTTATCTTATAGCGGTGCTGGCAGTGCATGGCGCAGGACATGCAGCTCAGCATCTTCTCGCTGTAGTTGTCCAGGAAGATATCCACGTCTATGTGCCCGTAGCCCTCGGGGAAGTAGTTCTCCTGGTGGTTGCGCACCGATACCTGTTCCCTCTCGTTGGCTACCACCCAGGCGAAGAGGTTGCTCCAGCGGGAGGCTATCTGGAAGATCTTGGTGGTGCGGGCGAAGTTGTACTGGCCCATGGTCACCTCCAGGAGCTTCTCGGGGTGGGCCGCCGGCAGGCCCCCGGTGCCCCGTATGGCCACGGCCTTGAGGTTCTGGGAGCCCATGAGGCAGCCCTGCCCGGTCCTCCCCGCCGCGCGCTTCATCCAGTGGCGGATACAGGCAAAGCGCACCAGCTTCTCCCCGGCGGGGCCGATACAGGCGATCTTGACCTCGGGGTCCTTGAGCTCGTCCCAGAGCCTCTGCTGGGTCTCATATGTGTCCAGGCCCCAGAGGTGGGAGGCATCCCTGAGCTCGATATCGCCGTCGTGGATATAGGCATAGGTGGGCCTGGCGGCTTTCCCATGGAACAGGAGGTGCTGGAAACCGGCATATTTCAGCTCCGGCCCGATGGAGCCTCCGATGTTGGAATCCCCGTAGACGCCGGTATCGGGGGACTTGCCGGTGACGTGGAGCCGCCCGGTGGCCGGGGCGAAGTGCCCGCCGAGGATGCCCGCGGAGAATATCAGGGCGTTCTCCGGGCCGAACGGGTCGGCGCCCTGGGGCACATGGTTGTAGAGAAGGTATGCCGCCAGGCCCCGCCCTCCCAGGTATTTTCTGACCATTTCCTGGGGGATCTCGCTGCGGGACACCGATCCGGAGCTGAGGTCAATATAGCCTATGCCATACAC
>JAZFUS010000368.1:0-3152 GCA_036447315.1 Dehalococcoidia bacterium | reverse complement strand
TTGGCCACTCAAAAAAATGCGGGGGCCGTCACCGTGGGGTTGGCATCCGAGAGCCCGGTAAAGGGGCCGAACGCAATCAGTCGCCGCGAAGGGCCCGGAGGCGGTAGAAATCCAGGACGTTCCTCAGGGCACGCGCCCCGCGCTCAAAGGTGGGGAAGGCAGGGATGCCCGCCTCGAGGAATTCCCGGCGGACGTCTCCGGTCTGGCGCACCTCGTCGGGCGTGGAGAGGTGAGGCATGATGACCAGCACCGGCTTTGCCGCCCGTTTTTTGATGGCCTTGGCCGACTTTATGAGGGACTCTTTGAAGCCCGGCGGGTGCTCCCACACCCCGGGCCAGGTCACCAGTACCAGGTTGTCTGTGTTGGTATCCTGTTCCAGGACATCGAGAATTCGCCCGAATTGGGCGCGGTTGGAACCGGGGTCCACCGGGTTGCGATAGCCCGCCCCGACCAGGCTGAAAAAAGTCTCCAGGTTATCATATGATTCCTGAGAGAGGGGGGGCACGCTCAGCCCGGCTTTAACAAAGGCATCGGCGACGGCTACCGACTGTCCCCCCGACCCTCCGGCCAGGACGACACGGTCCCCGCGGACCGGTGGGAGGTGTATCAGGCCGTTCATGGTGTCGACAAGCTCCTCCAGGTTGTCCACCGCCAGCGCCCCGCACTGTCTCACCGCTGCTTCCCACACGGCATGGGGCCCGGCGAGGGACCCTGTGTGGGAGGCTATAGCCCGGGCTCCCACCTCCGTCTGGCCGCCTTTCCATATTACGACCGGCTTCCGGGCGGCTACCTCCCGAAGGACGGAAAGGAATCGGGCACCCTTTCGCACCCCCTCCAGATACATGCCGATGAACTTTATCTCCGGGTCCTGGCCGAAATACTCCAGATAATCGGGGGAATCAAGCACGGTGCCATTGCCAAAACTCACCGATTTGTTGATGTCCACATCATAGATATGGCCCTCCATGCTGAAGGTGTCGGCATGGGTGCCGCTCTGTGAGATGAAGCCAACCGGGCCCGCCCAGCCGCTATACTGCCGCTCGTTCTGTCTTATTCCGAGTTTGGGATTGAATATGCCCATGCAATTCGGCCCGATAAGGTTAAGCCCGGCCCCGTTTGCCTTGTCGACGATCAATTGCTCCATCTCCCGCCCCTCTTCGGTGCCGGTCTCCCCGAAACCCGAGGTATAGAAGTGGACAGCGGCCACGCCTTTGGCTATGCAATCATCGAGAACCGTCATGGCTACCGCCCGGGGCACGGAAACGATCACCAGGTCTATCGGCTCTTCGATCTGCAGGAGGCTGGTGTAGTTCTTTATTCCCATAGCCTCAATACGTTGTATGTACTCCGGGTTTATCTGGATGGAGTAGAGCTTGCCCTGGAAGGTGCTCTGAGTGCGAAGCCATGAGAAATGGGGCTCCACCTTGTCGCCTACCACGGCAACGCATCGCGGATTGAAAGCCCTATGCAGCTTGTTGAGATCTTTTGGCACTTATCGGCCCCCTTTCGTGGTCTCTCGTATTATAGACGACGTCCAAGATGCGGTCTACCGGGGCATTCCGTATAACCCGGGGGCGGATACCGGACTGAACGGAACGATGTAAAAGGGCCACTGCAATTCGGGGCTGCCGGGATTGCGTAACCACTTTGGGTTTGCTACACTCCACTTGGTGGGTCCGAAATATCCGGGCCCACACATGCAGGAGGGATAATATGACACTCAAGCTGAGCGTCGCCTTTTCGGACAATCTACGCGTTCGTCCCCTGATAGACGGTACGGTTAAACCCCAGAATATCGAACTGGAATTCATCCTGACGACCGCCGGTGAACGTCACTACCGCAATCTCATGTATGACGAGTTCGACGTGTCGGAGATGTCCATATCGCACACGCTGGTCACCAAGGAGCAGGATGGTAAGGGCAGGTGGGACTGGAGCGCGCTGCCGGTGTTCCCCAGCAAGATCATCCCCTGGTCCGACTTCTATGTCAGCACCGCTTCGGGCATAAAGGACTTGGGAGACCTCAAGGGGAAGCGGGTTGGCGTCCCCGATTTTCAGATGACCGCTTCCCTGTGGCTGCGGGCGGTGCTAAAGGAGCTGTGTGATATCGATACAGGGGACATCACCTGGTTCAACGGACGTATCAAGGAGCTGAGCCATGGGGCGGCCGTGCTCGGCCAGGACCAGGGCCCGCCGCCGGGGGTTACCCTGAACTGGCTGACCGAGGACCAGACATTGGACACCATGCTGGCCCAGGGAGAGATAGATGCCGCCCTGTTCCTGGATGTCGCAGCCAAAACCTCAAAAAGCGGGGGCCTTTTTGCCACTTTCGACCGGTATGCGGGGACGCCGCTGTCAGGGAACCCCAAACTCCACAGGCTATTCGAGGATGGGGGAAAGGGCATAGCCACCGAGTACTATCAGAGGACAGGGGTTATCCCGGTAAACCACTTCGTGATCGTCCAGAACCGGATCCTCCGGGAGCATCCCTGGGTCGCCCTGGAGCTCTTCAAGGCGTTTCAGCGGGCCAAGGAGGTGGCCTACGACCGGGCCAGGGAAGTGGCCGGGGGCTATCTCATCTTCGAGGGGAGGGATTTTGGGGACCAGGCCGGGGTGTTCGGGGAGGACCCCTATCCCTATGGCATCCGGGCCAACCGGAGGTTGATGGAGGTCCTTTTCCAGGCCTCTTTCGAACAGGGTTTGACGAAAAAGCCGGCCCGTATCGAGGATATTTTCAGCTCGAGCATCATGGATACTTAAGTTTGGGGCCCCTGGGCGCCGCTTGGGCGACAGGCCAATGATATCGTTGCCCTGGGCCCAAGAAAAAGTGAGATCGGAAAGGGCTGGACCCGGGGGCTCGGGCCGGCGACCCGGTTGCGGCTAGGTCGTGGCAATCTTGCTCAGGCCGAGGCTCTCCATAAAGGCTTCGACACGGTCTACCACCTCGGCCTCATCGAATTCCCTCTTGTCCCCGGTGTTCCCTTCGTAGCTCATCACGGGTAGCCCCTCCTTGAGCAGGTGGAGCCTGTTTTCCATCTGCCCCAGGGCCAGTGCCTCGCAGCCCCGGTTGAGATGGAAGACCATCCCGTCAACATGCCATTGCCTGACCAGCTTGACCAGCTGGTCGTTCTTTTCCTCCACGCTGAGGTAGG
>JAZFUS010000367.1:0-4500 GCA_036447315.1 Dehalococcoidia bacterium | reverse complement strand
GCGTACGATGGCCAAAGCAACCTGGAACGGTAAGGTACTGGCCGAAAGTGAAGAATTTGAAATCGTTGAAGGCAATGTCTATTTCCCGCCGGGATCGGTAAAATGGGAATTCCTCAACCGGGGGGACAGGCAATATACCTGCGGGTGGAAGGGCGATGCCGACTACTACGATATCGCGGTCGAGGGGGAGGTCTCCCGGAACTCCGCCTGGAGTTACCCGGAGACAAAGCCGGCGGCCAATAATATCAAGGGTTATCTGGCCTTTGAGCGGGCAGTGCAGGTGGAGAGGTGAGTGGGGGGAAAACCCCCGGTAAAGCGGGGTAGGGAGCGGATGGACCTCTCGCAGGCATTACAGGTGTGGTGGGTCCTGCCGGTGGCGACGGCCATCGCCACTGTAGCCCTGTCATCGGGTATCAGCGGGGCTTTATTCTTCAGCCCCTTTTTTCTGCTGGTGGTGGGGCTTCCGCCGGCGCAGGCCATCGGAGCCGGCCTGATGACCGAGCTCTTCGGTACCAGCTTCGGCTCCCTGAACTATATGCGGCAGCGGGTGATCGACTACAAGACGTTTCGTATCCTGCTGGCGGCCACCATCCCGGCCGCCGTGGGCGGCGCGTTTGTGGCCAACCGCATCGAGCCCGGCATACTGCAAATTGTCCTGGGGGCGGTGTTGGTGGTGCTGGCTATAATAGTGTTGTATCATAGTACCCAGAAGAAGGCATCGCCCGCCGGCCCGGCCCTGGACCAGGCAAGGAGGATGACCACGATTCGGGCTAGGGATGGCAGCATATACTCGTATCGTACCTGTAACCGGACCCTGGGCATGTCCCTGGCCGGAATCGGCGCCTTCCTCACCGGGCTTATGAGCACGGGCCTCCCGGAGATAACCACCACACAGCTTATTATCCGCTGCCGCATACCGCCCCGGGTGGCGGTAGCCACCGCAATCTCCATCCTCACGGTCACCGTCTTCTTTGCCGCCGGGGTCCATGCCCTGGTTGCCGAGCCGGCCTGGTTCACCGTCGTCTGGTCCGTACCCGGTGTCATCATCGGGGCCCAGATCGGGCCCCGGCTGGCGGGCAGGGTGCCGGCCGAGATCGCGGAACGGGTACTGGCGGGCCTTTTCCTGGCCATCGGGCTCCTGGTAATAGCCCTGCGGTTCCGGGGCTAACCGCCACGGGCCCGGCGCCCATCAAGCAACGATAGCGATAAGGAGGTATGGCAATGGTTGAGCTGGAGCTTCTCATCATCGGGGCGGGGACCGCCGGAGAGTACGCTGCCGGATACGGGAGCGGGAGCTTCGGGTCGGTGGGCATGGTGGAAAAGGGCCAGGTGGGGGGGGACTGCATCTTTCACGCCTGTATCCCCACCAAGGCCCTGGTCCACTCGGCACGGGCCTACAGGAAGATGCAGAAGGCGGACTTTTACGGCCTGCCCACCCTGAACGCTGCCGCCGATTATAGTAAGGTCAAGGCCTTCAAGGACGGGATTGTCGCCGGGATCGGCACCGGCCGGGATGCGCGCTGGGTCAAGGCGGGAATAAAGATGTTTAAGGGCAATGCCCGGTTCACGTCTCCCCATGAGGTCAGGGTCGGCGATGAGGTTATCAAAGCCGGAAAAATCCTGATCGTTACCGGCTCCATGCCCGTGGTGCCGCCCATCCCGGGTCTCAAGGAGGCGGGCTATATCACCAATGTCGAGGCCCTGGAGCTTCAGCAGGTCCCGAAAAGGCTGGCGGTGATAGGGGGTGGTCCCATCGGGGCGGAGTTTGCCCAGATTTTTTCGGCCTTCGGCTCCCAGGTACATATCTTCGAGGCGCTGGAGAGGGTTCTGGCGGGCGAGGACGAGGATGTATCTCAGGCGATGGCGGGGTTCTATAAGGAACAGGGCATCGCGGTGTCGACCTCGGTCACGGTAACCGAAGTGCGGGCCACCGGGTCCGGGAAGTTTATAAAGGCCAAGGGCGCCGACGGGAAGGAGACCAGCACGGAGTTTGACGAGATACTGGTGGCCACCGGCCGCAGGGCGGCTATCGATGACCTGGACCTCCCGGCGGCGGGGATTGAAGCCGACAGGAAGGGAATCAAGGTCAACGCCTCGCTGCAGACCAACCTGCCCCACGTCTGGGCGGCCGGCGACTGTACCGGGACATTCCTTTTCACCTATGTCGCCGGGGAGCAGGGCATGACCGCCGTGCTCAATGCCGCCGACGGTAAGGCCAGGGAATTGAACTTTGATATCCTGCCCCGGGCTACTTTCTGCGACCCCGAGGTGGCCAGCGTGGGACTGACGGAGAAGCAGGCCCGGGAGAACGGATATAAGGTCAAGGTCGGAAGGTTCGATAATGCCAACCTCACCCGGTCCATCGTCACGGGTGAAACCGATGGTTTTGTTAAAATCGTGGCCGAAGAGGGTTCCGGGCGCATCCTCGGGGGCCATATCGTGGGGGTCGAAGCCTCCACCCTTATCCATGAGGTGGCCGCGGCCATGGCCGGAGGGGCGACAGCGTCCGATGTAGGGAACACGCTTCACGCCTACCCCACCCTTTCCGAGGGTGTACGATATGCCTTCCAGGGGGCCATCTAGGTCCCGGGCAATGCCCCGGCAATGTTAGGATATCCGGAATATGGGCTATAAGCCGATAGGTGATTATGGGATTATCGGAAACATGCTCTCTGCCGCCCTGGTGGGACTGGACGGCTCTATCGACTGGTGCTGCCTGCCCCGCTTCGATTCCCCCAGCATCTTCGCCGCCATTCTGGATGATGAGAAGGGCGGCAGGTTTCAGATAAAGCCGCAGGCGCCCTTCCGGTCCCATCAGGCCTATGTGCCCGATACCAACATTCTGGAGACCACGTTCGAGACCTCCGGCGGCCGGGCCATCGTGACCGATTTCATGCCGTGTTATAAAAACCCGGGTCGCGGTACAGTACCTTTTTTGCAGGTCCACCGGCAGGTACAATGCGCCCAGGGTGAGGTGCCGATGGAGGCCCTCTTCCAGCCGGCGATGGACTACGCCCGGGGCGAGACGACCTTAAGTTCCTTCAAGCATGGTGTCGGTGCCCGGAAAGATGGAGAGGATATCGCGCTGTCCTCCGACGTCGCCCTCCAGGTGCAGGGCAACCGGGCCTCCGGCCGGTTCACGCTGGGGCAGGGGCAGAGTGCCTGGTTTGTCCTGCGCTACGGCTCCGGCGTGCCCCTGTCTCCCGCCCTCTATAATCCGGCGGGCAAACTGGAGAAGACGGCGGCCCACTGGCGGGAGCAGGTTGAGGGCTGTACCTGCTCCGGACCCTGGAGGGAGGCCGTGGTCCGGTCCTATCTGGTGCTGCATCTTCTGACTCACCAACCCTCGGGGGCGATCATCGCCGCGCCCACCACGTCGCTGCCGGAGGATATCGGGGGTGAGCGCAACTGGGACTACCGCTTCGCCTGGCTTCGCGATGCCTCGTGGACCCTGGACGCCTTCCACCGTTTGGGGCACACGGATGAGGCCGTGGCCTTCTTCGGTTGGCTGGTGAAGGTGTGTTCCGAGTGTGAATCCACGACGCAGATCCTTTTCAACATCGATATCGACAGCCCCGTTGACGAGTGGGAACTGGGCCACCTGAGGGGGTACCGGGACTCGCGGCCGGTGCGGGTGGGCAATGGCGCCTCCGGGCAGCTCCAGCTGGACGTGTTCGGCGAGGTGCTGGAAGCCGCCCACAACTTCCTCGATATCGGCGGCTATATATCCCGGGAAACCTGGGGCCGGCTGGAGACGTATGTCAATTCCGCCGCCACGATGTGGCGGGAGCCCGACAATGGTATCTGGGAGATCAGGGGCGGTCCGTATCACTTCGTCCATTCCAAGGTCATGTGCTGGGTGGCCCTGGACCGGGGGATAAAGATAGCCGAAAAGCTGGGAATCGTGGACCAGGTCGAACGCTGGCGGGAAACCGCCGAGAGCATACGCCAGGATATCCTGGCCAGGGGTTGGAACCCGCAGCGGCAGGCATTTACCCAGCACTACGATACCACGGCCCTGGACGCCAGCAATCTCCTCATTCCCCTCTATGGCTTCCTGCCCGCCTCGGACGAGCGGGTCAGGGCCACCTTCGAGCGCACCATCGATGAGCTGGGCTGGCAGGGCCTGTTGCGCCGGTATAGGACCGACGAGACCGATGACGGCCTCGCCGGGTCGGAGGGGGCCTTCCTCTGGTGCTCCTTCTGGGTGGTGAGAAATCTGCTTCGATTGGACAGGACGGACGAAGCCGCGGCCCTGTATCAGAGGCTGCTGGGCTATGGCAACCACCTGGGCCTTTTCTCGGAGATGGTCGACCCGGCCTCGGGTGAGGCCCTGGGTAACTTCCCCCAGGCCCTGACGCACCTGGCCATCATCATCACCGGCCTGGAGCTGACTCAAGCCGTGGCGGGGAAAAGCGGATGAGCCATGAACGCTGACTATGACCTCGCCATCATCGGCGGGGGCGCCGCCGGACTGGTAGCCGCCCCCTTTGCCGTCCA
>JAZFUS010000366.1:0-3215 GCA_036447315.1 Dehalococcoidia bacterium | reverse complement strand
GGCCCGGGCAAAGACCCGCTGCATGGTCTGGTATATGGCCAGGGTCCTCTCTCTGGCCACGTCCTCCTGGTAGCCGGCGAACTCCCGGGCAAGGTTGATGATGCCACCCCCGTTGACCACATAGTCGGGGGCATAGAGGATGCGCTTTCGCTCCAGGCGGAAGGAGTCCTCCTCCTCCTCCAGCTGATTGTTGGCCCCGCCACAGACTATCCGGCAGTGGAGGCGGGGAATGGTCTGGTGGCTCAGGGTAGCCCCCAGGGCACAGGGGGAGAAGATATCGCACTCCACGTCATAGATATCCTGGGCCGCCACCACCTCGGCACCGAATTCCTTCTTTGCCCTCTGGGCCCGGTCCGCATTCATATCGGCAACGATGAGCTTCGCCCCATCTTTGTGAAGGAGCTCGGCCAGACAGCTCCCCACCTTGCCCACCCCCTGAAGGGCCACCGTTTTACCCTTGAGAGAATCGGAGTCAAAGGCCTCCACGGCGCAGGCCTTCATGGCTTCATGGACGCCCAGGGCGGTGATGGGGGAAGGGTCGCCGCTTCCCCCCAGCGAGACGGGGAGCCCGGTCACATGGGAGGTCTCGGTGCTGATATACTCCATATCGCGCATGGTGGTGCCCACGTCCTCGGTGGCGACATACCTGCCCCCCAGAGACTCCACGAACCGGCCCAGGGAGCGAAACATGGCCTCGGTCTTATCGTGGAGGGGGTCGCCTATGATCACCGCCTTACCACCCCCCAGGTCCAGTCCGGCCACCGCCGCCTTATAGGTCATGCCCCGGGCCAGCCGGAGCACGTCCATGAGGGCATCCTCCTCCGTGGCATAGGGCCACATGCGCACGCCCCCCAGCGCCGGGCCCAGAGTAGTATCGTGGATGGCGATAGCCGCCCGCAAGCCCGTCCCACTGTCGTGGCAGAGTACCAGCTGCTCGTAATCATACCTTACCATGTACTCCCAGAGCTTCACGGCTTCACCTCCATAGGTCCACGTCCTCCTCAGCTTTTTTCTTGAGCTCCGCCGCCTCGGGGAAGCCCAGGTCTTTATACGACTCCGGGGAGCCATACTCCCGGGTCCTGATTACCAGCGGCATGGGCACCGCATGGCCCAGGATGAGGGCCTGCTGTTTACTCTCCAGCCTGGCCAGCACCGCCCTCAGCTCGCTCCTCCCAGAGACACCGGCCAGCACATTGTCGATATCCCGCTCGTTGTCCAGGAGGCAGATGAGCCTGGTGCCCAGCTGCGACATCACCTCTTCGTCGATGCCGCTGGGCCTCTGGTCGATGACCATCAGGGTCACGTTATATTTCCTCATCTCCCGGGCGATGGTGCCGAAGGCCGTCTGCGCCGCAAGCTCGGGGCTGAGGAACCGGTGGGCCTCCTCTATGGTGATGATCAGGGGCCGGGGGGGAGCCGTGTCCTCGCCCAGGGCCCTTTCCGTCAACTCCTGGTACCGGGCGTGGAGGCGGCGGGTGAGGAGGTTGGCCACCAGGATGTAGCCCACGATATCGGTGAAGCGACCGAACTCCAGCACCACGCTCATGCCCCGCTCCAGGTACTCCAGGATGCGTTGCACCGAGTTTTCGGCGGCCCGGGGCACCAGGAACCTCAGGCGGCGCAGGCTCTCCAGGCGCCGGTGCAGGGTGCCCAGGGTGCTTTCATTCTGGTCTACTTCCACAGCAAGTCCCCCCACCGCTTCCCCACCCTCCAGGGCCAGGAATTCCTGAAGCCAGCCCTTCCCAAAGTGGCGTCGCAGGCGATAGGTGGCCTGGACACCCAGCTCGGTGAGATTCAGGGTCTCCCGCAGCATCTCTATGTCCTCGGGCTCGATCTCATCGAAGCCTATCTGGACCACCCAGTCCACCTGGACGTTCCGCCGCCGCGAGCTCTCCTCGTCCAGGGTAAAAACCGCCACCCTGGCGGGGAAGAGCTGCTTCAACCCCTTGGGGACCACCCCGCGCTCATCCCGCTGCCCCGCCCACCCGTACTCGCTGTGCATATCGAAAATCAGGTGCACGGCATCCCTCTTCTGAAGAAGGCCGATGAGCACCAAGCGCGCCAGAAAGGTCTTGCCGGTCCCGGTCTTGCCAAAAACGCCGTTGGAGCGCTTGATCATCTCCTCCAGGTTGAGGCAGACCTTGGTCTCCATATCCAGGGGGTTTCCGATGACGAAATGCCTCTCATCCTCGGCGCCGAAAACCAGCTCGATGTCCTCCTGGCTGGCCTGGCGCACCCGGGAGAAATGGGCGGGCACCGTTTTGGCGGGCTGGGGACCCTCCAGGAGGCTCAGGGCATCGCCGCCCAGGGACAGGGTGGGCAGGACGCGGAGACTGCCGTAGGTGCCGGTGCCCGCCACCACCTCGGCGATGAACGGGTCGGAGATATCGGGGGGCGTTACCACCAGCCCGGGGTCTATGGATTCCAGGCTGATATCCGTGATGAGGCCGAAGAAGCGCCGTTGCTTCCCCTCGATAACGACATAGCGCCCCACGGCCATGTCCTCCACCGAGGCCTCGCTCTCCAGCTTGACCCTCACCCCCTGGGTCAGGGAGCCGGAGATGACCCGCCCCAACACATCCCCCGGAAGGTCGTTCGGGTTCACTCCTGGATCCTCCTTAAAATAACATTGAGGCGGGAGAGCTCACTGCGCAGGAGGACGGCCAGCTCCTTGCCCGCCGCCAGCTGAAAGGCCCTCCGGTCCTCATGGGCCCGGCTCAGGTAGCCCACGAGGGCGGCGATAAGGTCGTCGGGCCCCCCCACATGGGAGCCCGACATCAGGGTATGGATGAAGTCGAAAGACCCGGCGAAGTCCCTCATCTCCCCTTCCTCGCAGGGATAGACGAGGCCGTGGATCCGGGCGGGGCGGGGGGGCAGGGATTGTCGGCACCTCTCCCCATCCCGGTGCCCCACCACCAGGGCGGTAAACTCGGTGCGCAGAAGCTGTGAGAGCTGGGGGTGGGAGCGGTAGATATCCTCCTCGGACTCCTCCCCCCGGCCCCTGGCCAGGGGCCGGCGGCCCGGGTCCAGGGGGGTGGTGGCCGCCAGGCGCACCACGCCGAAAATTTGAACCTCTCCCTCCCGGGTCTTCACCAGGCTGCCGAAGGGGGGAGGCTGATGAAGCTCGTAGCTCTGGGCCACGAACTCCGTGGTGTTGGCCTGGATAACCTCGCCTATTTTGTCTGCAGGGGACAAGCAATCGCTCCGTTTCGGTA
>JAZFUS010000365.1:0-6792 GCA_036447315.1 Dehalococcoidia bacterium | reverse complement strand
GGCCGGGGCTGGATGTAGGCGCACGCCCGCTCGCCCAGCCTGGGGTCCGGCATGGCCACTACGGCGGCGTTTTCGATCTTGGGGTGGGAAAGGAGGGGTTCCTCAACCTCCAGGGGGATGATGGTCTGCCCGCCGCGACGGATCCAGTCCTTCTTTCTGCCGGAGATGCGGATGTACCCCTGCTCATCCATGACGGCGAAGTCACCGGTGTGGAAGAAGCCGTTTTGGTCGAAGGCTTTCTGGTTCTCCTCGGGGGCCTTGTAGTAGCCCCGGAAGAGATGGGGCCCCTTTGCCACCAGCTCCCCCTCCCGGCCCCGGGGGACCTCGTTGCCCTCCTCATCCACGATCCGGTAGTCATCGTGCTCGCAGCAGGGAACGCCGTTGACCTTAAGGACAAGCTCGGGGGGGTCCTCCGGCAGGGTCAGGACGACGATGCCCTCGGTCATACCGTAGGCCTTGAGGATTTGGGCACCCATCCTGCGGCCCAGGGTACGGAGTTGGTCGGGCGTGAAGGCGCTGATTCCACATATCAGGTGCTTTAAAGAGCGCAGGTCGTATTGCTCGACATCGGGAAGGGCCAGGATATCCACGGCCTCGGTGGGGACCAGGATGAACTCGGTCACCTTTTCCTGCTCGACGGCCTGGAGCGTCACCTCGGCCCGGGCGCTGGTCCTGATTATCACCTTGCCCCCCATCATGAGAACGGATATGGCCCGGCCCAGGGAGGCGTACAGCTCCACGGGCTTGTTGACCAGGGTGATGGTGTCGGGGCCCCAGTGATTTCTTTGGGCATACTGTATCCGGTTGCCCAGAAAGTTGTTGTGGGTGTGGGGCACGCCCTTGGGGAAGGCGGTGGTGCCGCCGGTGAGGCAGATGAAGGCGACATCGTCGGGGATGGGCTTGAACTCGTCTAAAAAGCCGGCGGGAAATTCCTCCTCCCAGGCCCTTTTCATCAGCTCGCCATACGAGGTCATGCCCTGGGGCACGCTGTCACTGACCACGATAACGTGCTTCAGGGTGGGGACCCCGGGCCCGATGGCGGCCATCATCCGGGTGTGGTCGAACCCACGGTACTCTCCCGGGATAATCACGGCCACGGCCTGGGTGAGTTTGAGGAGGTAGTCCACGTCCTTTTCCCGGAATTGGGGTATGGTGAGGACCGGGATGGCGCCGATTTTGGCCAGGGCATAGAAAAAGTAGAGGAACTCCACCTGGTTGGGGAGCTGGACCATGACCCTGTCACCTTTGCGGATGCCCAGGGAGTGCAGGGCCAGGGCCAGGCGCTGGATGCTGCGGCCCAGCTGGCCGAAGGTCAGCCGGGTGTTTTCATCGACCACGGCCTCCCGCTGGGGGGCCTCCCGGACCCAGCGGTCCAGGGTCTCATAGAGGGTAATTTCGGGCCAGGCGCCCGCGCCCTTATATTCCCGGGCCAGTTCCTCCGGCCAGGGGGTGAAGCCTTCCAGCGGCATAACCTACCTCCAGGCACCATTCAGACTTTTCCCTCGGCCTCAAGCTTTTGGGCTATGGCCTCCCGCAGGGGCTTCTTATCGACTTTGCCATGGCCCGTGAGAGGCATCTGGGAGACCAACTCGATCCGCTCCGGCAGCTTGTACTTGGCCAGGCCCTTTTCCTGGAGGTATTGGGTGACCTCCTCCAGGGTGATGCTCTGGCCGGGCCGGGGCTGGATATAGATGCAGGTGCGCTCGCCCAGCCGGGGGTCCGGCATACCCACCGCGGCGGCGTTTTCGATTTTGGGGTGCGAGATGAGGGGGTCCTCGATCTCCAGGGGGATGATAGTCTGCCCGCCCCGGCGGATCCAGTCCTTCTTCCTGCCGGTGAGGCGGATGTACCCCTTCTCATCTATGAAGGCGTTGTCACCGGTGCGGAAGAAGCCGTCGCGGTCGAAGGACCTCTGGTTTTCCTCGGGGGCCTTGTAGTAGCCGCGGATGACGTGGGGCCCCTGGGCCAGCAGCTCCCCCTCCTGGCCCCGGGGGACCTCGTTCCCCTCCTCGTCCACGATTTTGAACTCGTCCACCTCACAGCAGGGGGGGCCGATCCTCTCGATGACCTCCTCCAGGGTATCGGTAGGGCGGCTTCGGAGCGTGGGCCCCTCGGTCATGCCATAGGCCCTCAATATCTGGCACCCCATCCTGTCCCGGAGTGTCCGGAGCTGGTCCGCGGTGAAGACACCCACCCCGCAATACATCCTTTTCAGGGCGCTCAGGTCGTGTTGCTCCAGGTCGGGGAGGTTGAGGAGGTCCACGCCCTGGGTGGGCACGGGCAGCATATCGTTGACCCCCTCCGTCTCGATGGCCTGGATCATGGCCTCGGGGGTGGTGCTGGTGATGACTACTTCTTTTCCCCCCACCAGCAGGCAGTTGGTGGCCCGGCCCAGCGAGGCGTTGAGCTCCACCGGCAGGTTGGACAGGTTGACGGTGTCCGGACCCCATCCCCAGTGCCTCTGATAGGTGTTGTAGTTGCTGAGAAAGTCGTTGTGGGTGCGGCATACCCCCTTGGGGAGCCCCGTGGTGCCCCCCGTGTGCAGGATGAAGGCCACGTCGTCGGGGTCGGGTTTCAAGCGGTCCAAGTAGTTTGGAGGATAGTTGGCGGCCTCTACCTTGCCCAGGAGGTCGTCGAGCGAGTGCATCCCCGGGGGCGCCTGGCCGCGCACCACGATGATGTGCGCAAGCTTGGGGAACTGCCGGCGGAGCTCCTCGGCCAGGGCGATATAGTCGAACCCTCGGTAGGAGGGGGGGATGGCCATGGCTACGGGGTCGGTAAGCCCCATGAGGTGCCCCAGCTCCACGGAGCGCAGGTGGGGGATGGCCATAACGGGTATGGCGCCGAACTTCATGAGGCCGAAGTAGAAATAGAAGAACTCCGCCCAGTTGGGGAGCTGAAGAAGGACCCTGTCCTCCTTTTTGACGCCCAGCTCCAGCATGGCCAGGGACAGCCGGTGGGTTATGCTCCCCAGCTCGCCGTAGGTTACCCTGGAGGTCTCATCGACTATCGCCACCCGGTCCGGCGTCTTCCGGAACCAGGGCTCCAGGACCTCGGGGATGGTCTGGTCGGGCCAGTAGCCCTTGGCCTTGTATTCCCGGGCCAGCTTTTCGGGCCAGGGCGTGAATCCATCGAGCGGCATCCGACTTCTCCTTGCGGGTCAAAGCTCCTAGGCTATTTTAACCGCTGAGCTTGACGTGTCAAGCCTTTGCGGGTTCCCCATAATTCCTGAAAATCCCCCGGTTTTCGCCGTCCGGCGCCTTGCCCTCCGGGGCGGCCGGGGCTAAAATAGGGGGAGCCCGGAGGGATGGGGTATCGATGTTTACACACCTGCATGTTCATACCGAATACAGCCTCTTGGACGGCATGTGCCGCATTCCCAAGCTGGTGGCCAGGGCCAAAGAGATGGGCATGGATTCCCTGGCTATCACCGACCACGGGGTGCTCCACGGAGCGATCGAGTTCTATCAGGCGGCTCGGGATGCGGGGATAAAGCCCATTCTGGGCTGCGAGGTGTATATCTCCCTCACGGACCGCCATAACCGGAGCGATAAGTTCGCCTCCCACCTCGTCCTCCTGGCCAAGAATGAGACCGGATATCGCAACCTTATCCAGCTGGTCACCAGGGGCCACCTGGAGGGGCATTTCTATAAGCCCCGGGTGGACAGGGAGCTATTGACCCAATATCACGAGGGCCTGGTGGCCCTCTCCGCCTGTCCCAAGGGGGAGCTGGGGCAGCATATCCTGGGGGGGCGGCTCGATGAGGCCCGGCAGACGGCCCTGTGGTACCGGGAGGTATTTGGCGATTTCTATCTGGAGATCATGCCCCATCCCATCCCGGAGCTGGAGAAGATCAACAAAGCGCTGGTGGAAATGGGCCGGGAGCTGGATATCCCCCTGGTGGCCACCAATGACGTCCATTACGTGGACCGGGAGGATGCCTCCGCCCAGGACCTTCTCCTTTGCATCCAGACCAATACCACCGTCCACGATGAGAAACGGATGAAGATGGCCGGGGACTATTTCTACCTGAGGAGTCAGGAGGAGATGGCCGAGCTCCTGCCCGAATTGCCCCAGGCCCTGGCCAACACTCATGCCGTCGCCGAGATGTGCGAGCTCGAGCTGGAATTTGGAGGGCTCCGTCTGCCTCAGGTGGACCTGCCGGAGGGCAAGACCCCCGACGAGCATCTGGGGGAGCTCTGCCGGGAGGGGCTGCTCCGGCGCTATCCGGAGCCCGCTCAGGAGGCCAAGGACCGCCTGGACTATGAGCTGGAGGTGATTGCCCGCACCCGCTTTGCCCGTTACTTTCTGGTGGTCTGGGACCTCATCTCTTTCGCCCGGGCCCAGAAGATCCTGTTCGGGGTGAGGGGGAGCGCCGCGGCCAGCCTGGTGCTCTACTGCCTGCAGACCACGGAGATCGATCCCCTGGAGCACCGCCTGGTCTTCGAACGCTTCCTCAATGTGGAGCGCCAGGAGCTGCCCGATATCGACCTGGACTTCCAGGATGACCGGCGGGATGAGGTCATAGCCTATGCTATAAAGAAGTACGGCCAGGACCACGTGGCCCAGATCATAACCTTCGGTACCCTGGGGGCCAGGGCGGCACTGCGGGATGTGGGCCGGGCCCTGGGCATGGCCTATAACGATGTGGACCGGGTGGCTAAACTCGTCCCCTTTGGGCCGGGCATGACCCTGGAACGGGCGCTGAAGGATAGTGGCGAGCTGAGCCAGGCCTCCCGGGATGACGAGGCGGTGCGGAAGCTTATCGAGGCCGCCCAGGGGGTGGAGGGCATAGCCCGCCACGCCAGCACTCACGCCGCCGGGGTGGTTATTTCCGATGAGCCCCTGGCTCTGGATGTCCCCCTGCAGAGGGCCAGCCGGGGCGATGGGGAGACCACCACCACCATGACCCAGTTCTCCATGGACAGCATCGCCAAGCTGGGCTTCCTCAAGATGGATTTCCTGGGGCTGATCAACCTCACCATTCTGGAGAGGGCCAGGCAGGTCATCGCCCGGACCCGAGGGGTCGACATCGACCTTCATAACCTGCCTCTGGATGATGCCAAGACCTTCGAGTTTCTGGCCGCGGGGGAGACCAGCGGGGTATTCCAGCTGGAGGGAGTGGGGATGAGGCGCTACATCAAAGAGCTCAAGCCCTCCTGCTTCAGCGATATCGCCGCCATGGTGGCCCTCTACCGACCGGGCCCCATGGAGAACATTCCCACCTTCATCAAGGCCAAACACGGCATCGAGCCCATCCGGTACCCCGACCCCGCCCTGGCGGATATCCTGGGGGAGACCTACGGTGTCATCGTTTACCAGGACCAGGTGCTGCTCATCGTCCAGGCGCTGGCCGGCTACAGCCTGGGGGAGGCGGATATCTTCCGCAAGGCCATGGGCAAGAAGATCCCCGAGGTGATGAAGAAGGAGCGGGAGAACTTCATCGCCGGGGCCGGGAATAAGGGCTTTTCCGCGGAGGTGGCCACGGAGGTTTTCGACCTCATCGAGCCCTTTGCCGGCTATGCCTTCAACAAGGCCCACAGCGTAAGCTATGCCATGGTCGCCTATCAGACCGCCTATCTCAAGGCCAACTATACAGTGGAGTATATGACGGCCTTACTGGGCGCCTATGCCGGCCAGGCGGACAAGACCGCCACCGCCATCGCCGAGTGTCAGCGCCTGGGTATCCGGGTGTTTCCCCCGGACATCAACAGGAGCAAGACCACCTTCGCCATCGAATCGGGGGAAGAGGGTGACGGAATCAGCTTTGGACTGGCCGTCATCAAGAACGTGGGCCAGGCCGCGGTGGAGCCCCTTATCGCGGCCCGCCAGGAAGATGGAGCGTTTTCATCTGTGGTGGATTTCTGCCGCCGGGCCGATCTCCGGAGCCTGAACAAGCGGGCCCTGGAGAGCCTGGTCAAGGCGGGTGCCCTGGACTGCCTGGGCAACCGGGGGGCCCTCCTCCAGGGTGTGGACCGCATCCTGGCCATGGCCCAGCGGGAGCAGAGGCTCAAGGATACGGGTCAGTCCACCATGTTCGACCTCCTGGGGGACAGTGTTCCCGTGCCCCAGCCGGGACTGGACCTGCCCGACGTGGATATCCCGGTGGCGGAGAGGCGTGCCTGGGAGAAGGAGCTCCTGGGGGTCAACCTCTCCCATAATCCCTTGAGCGATGTCGGCCACCCGCTGAAGCAATATATAACGGCCCTCTGCGGCCAGGTGGATGCCGAGATGGAGGGGAAGGTGGTGGTGGTGGCGGGGGAGGTGGCCTCGGTAAGGCATCTCCAGACCAAGGAGGGACGCCCCTTCGCCAGTGCCGTGATCGAGGACATGTCCGGCAGTCTGGAGGTCAACGCCTGGCCCCAGGTCTACAAGGAAACCCAGGCGGTGTGGCGGGAGGGCAACATCCTCCTCATCTCGGGCAAGGTTAGGACCAGAAGGGACCGGGTCCAGCTTGCCTGTGACAAGGTGCGGCTCTACGAGATAGGGGCCGACGGCGGGGACGGGGCCTCCTGGGCCGAACCGGAGGTGCCGGCGGCCCCAATACCCCGGCCCGCGGCGGCCCCGCCGTCGGCCCCTGTGACTCCTGTAGCTCCTGTATCTGAGGTGTCTGGTGACGGGAAGAAGCTGGTGATAAAGATGGCCCAGACCGGCGACCCGGAGGGGGATGTGAGGCTTTTCAACAAGGTGGTAGAGGTCCTCCGGGGCAGCCCCGGAGAGGTTGGGGTGGAGCTGGTTATGACCACGGGGGACCGGGTGGTCCACATGGGGATACCCGATCTGGGTGTGGGC
>JAZFUS010000364.1:0-3664 GCA_036447315.1 Dehalococcoidia bacterium | reverse complement strand
GCGGCGAAGAGGCCGGGGAGGGCGGTTTCCGCCCTCGGGCTTATGCGCACGCCCCCCAGGATACGCTGGAAATCCAGGATGATCTCCACCATCCCCTTATCGGCGAAGTCGCGGGCCAGGGCCATCTCCATTTCCGTCGGGTTTATGCCGCCCACCTCCCACATGATGGGGCCCCTCCCCGCCTGTATCTCGGTGTAGAGGGCCTCGGCCATCTTGGAGCGGTTGGCCTTTTCCAGGCGCTGAGGGTCATAGCGCTCCATGAACCGCTCTCCCTTGGAGTTGAGATACCTCCCTCCATATCTGGAGCCGCCGGGCGGCGAGTCCCTGAACTGGACGAACTCCATGTCGATGAGGGGAGCCCCGGCTTCGAAGGCGAGGTTGAAGCCATCGCCGGTGGTGCGGTACTTGGGGTCCACCAGGGGGGCGGCCACATTGGGGTAGATGCGGTTGGCCCCCCCCGCGGCCAGAACCACCGCCCCCGCGTTGAACACACATGGCTTCCGGTCCGGGGAGATGCCCATGGCGCCCACCACGCGGTCGCCCAGTTTCAGCAATCTGGTGATCATGAGGCCCTCGCGGACCTGAACGCCCCTCTTTTTGGCCTCGCCCCGGAGCACGTTGACCACATTGGGGCCCTCGGCCTCGTGGAACCGGGCCGTCAGGTTGCGGGCCAGGGACTGGCCGGCTCCCCGGTAGAGGTTTCTCCGGCCGTCGGGGTGGCGGATGAACTCCATGCCCAGAGCCTCCAGCCCCTCGACGGCCCCGATGGACTGGGTTATGGCCTCCCATACCAGGTTCTGGTCGTTGACCTTGCCGCCGGTCCTGATCCAGTCCGCGAAGAAGCTCTCGGGGGTGTCCTCCGGATTGAACAGGGTGGCGAAGCCCCCCAGCGACGGTGGGCTGGAGCCGCTTTCCCCGAACCGGCCCTTGTCCACCAGGGTGACCTGGACGCCCGGGCCGGCGGCCTCCACGGCGGCACGGGCGGCGGCGCCCCCCGCCCCGATAACCAGGACATCGGTGGTGACGGTTTCCATGAAGGCTCTCCTCGGACAGATTTGTGGCGAGCTACGGGACTGCGGCGGGCCCTGCTATTTGGAGATGGGGCACACCTGCATGCACATGGCGCAGGAGCCGTATCCCAGCAGGTGAAGATGGGAGTTGTGGTGTTTGTTGCACAGCACGAAATCGGGGTCCCGGTCCCGGGAGAGGGCGTGGGGGGGGCAGGCGTCGAGGCACAGGCCGCACTCCAGGCCGGGGCAAAGGACCTCCTCCTGGGGCTTGTCGGGGGCGAGGGTGGCATCGGTGATTATCGCGGCCAGGCGCACCCGGGGCCCGAATTCCGGGGTCACCAGCAGGTGATTGATCCCCCGCTCCCCCAGGCCCGCCGCCACCGCCGCCGGCACGTAGGCGAAATTGGGGGTGGTGAGGATGGCCATCTTCGACTCCTCGTCATCGGGGGGAAGAAAGGTCATGGGCAGGAAGAAGACGGGGAAGGCGTTGAATTTGGCGTCTTCGATGTGCTTGGCCACTTCATAGGCTATCTCATTCAGCTTGAGATTGAGGTGTATGGTGGCCCAGGCCACCGGCCGGCCCCTTCCCTTGGCCAGGGAACCCTTCAGCAGGCGCATGCCCACCACGATAACCGACTGGGCGTTGGGCAGCAGGTATGATGGTTTGTATCCGGGGACCTCTTCCAGGGCCGAGGCCGGGGCGATGCCCACCAGCTCCGCTCCCAGGGACCTGGCGAGTTGTTTTATCTCGTTGGCTTCCAAGTTATATGCCTCCTGATGTCCGGGTACCAAAGTTTGTTGCCCCGCCGGCCCCTTGGGGGTGCGTCCGCCACGTCGCCGGACCTTTTACTTTTTCATGCCCAGGCTCTCCATGAAGGCGTCAATGCGCTCCAGGGTCTGCACCATATCAAACTCCCGGGAATCTCCCATGTTGCCTTCGTAGGTGAGGACGGGTATTCCCGCCTTCGCCAGGGCCAGCCGGTTCTCCATCTGGCCGATGCCGGTACCCTCACAGCCGCGGTTGAGGTGGATGATAACCCCGTTCACATTCCAGTCCTTGGCCATCTTTACCAGCAGCTTGTTTTTGGTGTCGGCGCCATAGAAGGGGAGCCAGGTTATCCTCCGGAGCTCCCAATCGGCCAGCACCCGGAGGGCCTGTTCCCGGGTCTCGATCTTGATGCCTTGCTGCTGAGGGGTCTGAGGGACCTGCACACTCCAGTCGTCCATGAGGTCCCAGATGCCGATGAGGCCGAAGGTGTAAACGGAGCCCAGGGACACGGCCCCGTACTGCTCCATGTAGCGGTACATACTCAGGGCCGACCAGGGGGGTTGGGAATCACCCAGGAGACGGCACTTCTCATTGGCGATGGCGCCGATGCCATTGGCGACCCTGTCCTCCACCTCATCCTTGAGCTCCTGATAGAAATCGGCGACCACCTTGGAGGAGCGGTTCAGGGTGCCCAGGACGTAGAGGGCGAACATGCTCTTTTCCTCCAGCGGCGCGGGGGTGACCTTGTTCAGGGCACAGATCTCGGACCAGAGGGCTGTGGTGCGGCAATCGGTATAGACGGCCTCGATGAGTTTCTCGTCGTCATATTCCCGGCCGGTAACCTTCTGCAGCCATTCGATTCCGTCCAGCATCTGCCCTACCACATAGTTGAGCTTGTTCTCATCCATCTCCGAGTAGGGGCCGACGCTGACATCCATGCTGTAGAAGGGGAGTCCTCCCTCCAGGTCGCTTACCACCTGGTACCACTTGGAGTGGCTGCAGCAGATATGGTCCTGCCAGATGAAATCGGGCTTGGGGTACTCCCCGCCAAAGTAATACTTGTTGAGGAGGATGGCCCCCCAGTAGATCCGCATGTAGGAGCAGAGGTCCCGGGCAAATCCCTTCGATTCGGCGGCCTCCTGACACTCCACGGCGAAGGTGGGATCGGCGGCGATGCTCGCCCCGTAGGGCTCGCTGGTCAGGCTGTAGACGTCGTCCCCCAGCCCCATGGGGATGGCATCGAAAGACCAGGCCCCTCCCGCCCAGCGTATACCCCCCCTCTCCTTGGCCGAGGCATAGTCGTGGTAGTATTTCAGGCGGATCTCCTTGGCCTTCTGCCAGCACTCCAGGGGTTTGGTCTTGTATATCTTATCCGTCATCTAGAACAGCTCCTCGGCCAGCAATGTCTCCAGAAAGGCTTCCACCCGGGTGCTCAGCTGCCCCGCGGGGGTGGTGAGATCGAACTCCAGGAAGCAGCAGGGAATGCCCTTATTCTCCAGCGCCTCCATGATGGGGGGAATATCGCACTCGTGGGGGTCGCAGAACTTTTGCTGGATCACCATGGCCCCCTGCACCCGGTAGTCCTGGGCCAGTTTAAGGATATGCTCCGTCCGGGTCCGCTCCTCCCAGTCCTTGCTGGGACAGGCTATCCGGTTCACGTATCGGGTGGCCAGGGCCATGATCAGGTCTTTATCGGGGGGCACCTCCACCAGAAAGTACCGGGAGCCGGTGCAATGGTCGTCGATGACAATAGTCGCGTCCAGGCCTTCGGTCATGTCCAGGAACTCGATATCATCGTCCTCGCTCCCGATAAGCATGAGCCGGACGCCCGTCGTCCGGGTGACTTCCCTCTGCGGTAGCTCCCCCAGCACCCTCTGAAGCTCCG
>JAZFUS010000363.1:0-2233 GCA_036447315.1 Dehalococcoidia bacterium | reverse complement strand
CAGAGGAGGGCCTTGTAGACCGGAAAACCGGAGACCTCATCGTAGTTGGTGATGTCCGTGAGCTCATTGACGTTCCACTCCTGCCACGCCTTCGGGCCCACGGGCGTGCCTCCGCCCATGTTACATTCGACGACGCCTTTGATCAGGTCATCGGTGACCCGGGCCCTGAAGGGCACAGTGCCCCGGGGGGTGCCGACCTCCACCAGATCGCCGCTCTTGATCCCCCGTTCCAGGGCATCCTCAACATTGATCTCCACAATGGGCTCGGGGCTATCCTTGAGCAGGCCCTGGATGCCGTGGTGCTGGGAGCGAAAATCGGTCTGGGGCCGGGCGCCGGAGTTGAAGACCAGGGGAAAAGACTCCGCCACCCTGGGGCTGCCCTGGGGCCCTTCCGAGGGTTCGGTATATTTGGGCAGCGGCTCATAGCCGTACTCCTCGAGGACCGTGGACCATATCTCGAACTTGCCGGTGGGGGTGTCGAAACCGGGCTGGCCGTCCGCTCTCAGGCCCCCCTTCTGCCATTTCTTATACTCCATCATGGGCGTGGGGACCTTGACCCAGCCGCCGGCCTCCTTCACGTCCTCCAGGGTATACCCGGAGCCCTCCAGGGCCAGGCGGATCATCGCCTCCTCGGTCTGGGGAAACAGGTGCCCGTAGCCCAACCGGCGGGCCAATTCAGCCATGATCAGGTAATCGTTGCGGGCCTCCCCCACAGGCTCGATCATTTTTTCTCTCAGGCGGAAGATGGGCCCGTAGGCCATATAGGAGTCGCACTCGAACATAGTCGTGGCGGGGAGCACGATATCGGCATAGGCGGCATCGGCCGTGAGCTGGCGGTCGATGCAGACCAGGAAATCCAGCCGGGACAGGGTCTCGCGCCAGACGGGTGTCTGCGGCCACGAGGTGAGCAGAGACGCGCCGTGGATGAGCAGGCCACGGATGCGATAGGGGTCGCCATGGAGCACCGAGTCCACCAGCCCGCTGGCGTGGGACTCGCCTCGATAGTTTGAGTAGATCGGGAACTTCTCCCGCGCCACCGCCAGGTCCAGGTCGGGGTTGGCCTGGTTACAGGAGCGGTTGATAGGGAAATGGCTGTTTAGCATGGCCAGTCCCATGCCCCCGGGCACGTCCAGGTGGTCGGCCAGGGCAAACAGGGTCAGCACGGCCCGGATGGCCTGAATCCCGCTATTGGAATACTCCAGGCCGGTGTACATCACCGGACAGGCGCCGGTGGCACGGCATATGCGCCGGGCCAGGTCTCGAATGGTATCCGCCGGCACCCCGGTGATGGTCTCGGCTACCTCGGGGCGAAAGTGCTGGACATAGGTGGCCAGCTCCCCAAAACCGTGGCACCAGTTGGTGGCGAAGTCCTCGTCATACAGCTCCTCCTCGACCATCACCGAGATCATACTCAGGGCCAGGGCGCCATCGGACCCGGGCCGGATGGGGACCCACTGGGCGTTGGTGCGCGTCGCCGTTTCCGTGCGGCGGGGATCGATAACCACGATATCCGCGCCCCGCCGGGCCGCCGCCTCCAGCCGGTACATGTCCAGGGGGGGCGAGTCGGTGGCCGGGTTGGAACCCCACACCACCAGCATCTCGGCGTTCTCCATATCCGTGAACATATTGACCAGCATCCGGCCCATGGTCACGTGCGGGGCGATCATGGCGAAGGCGACATAGCAGAGCGCCCCCACGCCCATGGTATTCGGAGAGCCGAAGGGGAACAGGATGTTGGACGCCGAGGAAACCGCCACCCCTTTGGGCTGATACATATCGCACAGCGCCAGGTCGAAGGCGCCGCGCCCGGTATAGACCGCCACCGCCTCCGGCCCCGACTCCTTTTTTATCCGGTTGAGGTTCTCCACAATGGTGTCATAGGCCTCATCCCAGGTGATCCGCTCATAGTTATACGAACCACCGGGCGAACCACGAGACCCCACCCGTTTCATGGGATATTTCAGCCGGTGTTCGGAGTAGATTATCTCCGACGCGTACTGGGCGCGCCGGCAGATCATGCCCAGGGGGTGGCCGGAGTCCTGCTTGATATCCACCAGTTTACGGTCCTTGAGGGCTACCTCCACCCAGCAACCGGCGGGGCAGATGCCGCAGACGCCCTTCCTCCACTCCAGCTTTTGCTTCCGTTGCCCGGTCCTATCCTGGGCCGAATTCGTCTGGACCATCTGACTCCCCCCCGAGCGCACCGTTGTCGTTCATTATTTCACAGTAATTA
>JAZFUS010000362.1:0-2016 GCA_036447315.1 Dehalococcoidia bacterium | reverse complement strand
AGCCCCAGGTCTCTCAAGCGATGGAGGGTCCTCCTCAGGTCGAGAAGTCCCCTGCCCGCGGCACCGGGAGGCATGAACATCGGGTTGAGGCGGCGATAGTACTTTACCGCATACAGGCTGCCGGAGAAGCCGGGATAGTGAAAAGAGTTGACATAAATCCAGTTAAAGCCCATGTCCGCGGCCCGGGCGGCGTGGGGGAGCCAGTCGGGCAGGGGGCCGGCCAGGCGGGGAAAGAGGTTGTAGATAATCGGCACTTGCTTTGAAGCGTCCATGCTGGACTTCCCGCCGGTTGGTTGATGCTGGCCCTGATTCCAGTATAGGGGTGGGAGGGCCCCGGCGCAACAGTTGGGGAGGTGGCGGAGTACAAAAATAATTTGACGGTTGCCGACGGGCTCATTTACAATTATATAAGGCGCGGGGTCGGGTAAATAAGACGCGGGGTCGGGTAAATAAGGCGCGGCGCCAGGGCCCCGGGAAAAAGTGCCGCTCAGGTTCTATATCGCCCGGACCCGGGCGGATGGCAAGGGAGTCATGGTTATGAAAAAAGGGGCCTTTACCTTCGTGTTGCACAGCCACTTTCCCTATTGCCGGCGCTCCGGGCGCTGGCCCCACGGCGAGGAATGGCTTCACGAGGGCATATCGGAGACCTACCTGCCGCTGTTGAATGCCCTTTACGACCTCCGGGACGAGGGCTGCCCCTTCAGGCTGACGCTGGGCATCACCCCGGTGCTGGCGGAGCAGCTGGCCGATCCCCTGATAAAGGAGCACTTTCGCCTCTTTGTGGAGTCCAAGATGGTGGCGGCCTCGGCCGACCTGAGGCGCTTCGGGGGGGAGGGGAACGGCCACCTTGCCTACCTGGCCGGTTTCTACCTGGACTACTACCGGACCATTCTCCGCAGCTTCGGGGACCGGTTCGGGGGAGACCTGATCGGGGCCTTCAGGCGGCTTCAGGACGAGGGGTACCTGGAGATATTCACCGGGGCCGCCACCCACGGCTATCTGCCCCTCCTGGAGCGGGACTCGTCCATCCACGGGCAGCTCGGGGTGGGGGCCAAGGCTTACGTGCGCCACTTCGGCCGGCCCCCTAAGGCCGTCTGGCTTCCCGAGTGCGGCTACCGGCCCCCTTACCGCGCCACGGTGGCGGGGGAGACCTATTTGAAGCCGGGTATCGAGGAGCACCTGGCGGGGCTGGGGATACGGCTGTTTTTCGGAGAGACCCATACGGTGGAGGGCGGGGAGCCGGTGGGTAAGGCCGCCGAGGGGGTGATCGGCCCCTATGGGGACATCCCCTGGCGCCGGGTGATCCCGTTGGGCGAACACCGGGAGCCCACCATGAAGACCACATATCTGCCCTATCTGGTCCAGTCGGCCCAGGTGGTGGTCCTGGGGAGAAACGACCGTACCAGCATGCAGGTGTGGTCGGCGGACTGGGGATACCCCGGCGATTTCGACTACCGCGAGTTCCATAAGAAGGACGCGTCCTCCGGGCTCCAGTACTGGAGGGTGAGCGGAGCCGGGCTCGACCTGGGCGATAAGGACTACTACCACCCCGATTGGGCCGAGGGCCGGGTCCGGGGGCACGCCGCCCACTTCGCCGGGCTGGTGGAGGAGTTGGTCAACGATTTTCACGGCCGGAACGGCAAGTTCGGCATCGTCGTGGCGGCCTATGATACGGAGCTATTCGGGCACTGGTGGTTTGAGGGCGTCGCCTGGATCAAGGGGGTGCTCCGGCACCTGGCGGCCAGCGAAACGGTGGAGCTGACCACGGCCAGCGATTTTATCGAGGCGCACCCGCCGGAGGATGTCATGGCCCTCAACGAGGGTTCCTGGGGACAGGCGGGCAACCATTTCACGTGGCGGAATGCCGATACCGAATGGATGTTGCCCATAATCCATGGCCTGGAATTGAGGATGGAGGCGCTGGTGGCCCGGCACCCCGATGCCTCGGGGGACATGTGTGAAATCCTGGGCCAGGCGGCCCGGGAGCTCCTCCTGGCGGAGTCCAGCGATTGGCCC
>JAZFUS010000361.1:0-3484 GCA_036447315.1 Dehalococcoidia bacterium | reverse complement strand
GTGGGCAGGTCGAAGGCCACGCTGAGGCCCGTCTGCCCCTGCTCCAGGAGATACCGGAAGCGGCGGTTGGACTCCTGAGCCGAGGCGAACCCGGAATACTGCCGCATGGACCACAGCCGGCCCCGGTAGGTGGAGGGCTGAATCCCCCGGGTGAAGGGGTACTCGCCGGGGTAGCCCAGGGAACGGTCGTAAGCGAAGTCCGGAAGATCGTCGGGGGCATAGACGGTGTCGAGCTCTGCCCCCGATGAGGTAACGAACCTGTCCTGTCGCTCCGGAAAGCGCCCCAGGGCCGGGTCCAGCACCCGCTCCCGCCACTCCTGCTTGGTCTGGCTCATCGCCCCTTCTTCTTAATAGACTAGTAGCTCTCGCTGGCTGCCAAAGACGTCCCGCAGAACATCGCAGATCTCCCCCACGGTGGCATACGCCTCCACAGCCTCCAGGAAGTGCGGCATGGTGTTCTCGTCCCCCTGAGCGGCTTGCTGCAGACCGGCGAGGGCCTTGGTAACCCTCGCCCCGTCCCGCTCTTTTTTGACCTTCGCCAGGCCCTCCAGCTGCCTTTTCGCCTCCGCCGGGTCCACCTTCAAAAGACCCGCCGGAGGCGGGTATGGCGACACGAACTTGTTAACCCCCACCACCGCCCGCTCACCGCTCTCCAACTCCTGCTGATAGCGGTAGGAGCTCTCCTGTATCTCCCGCTGTTGGAAGCCCTGCTCGATGGCGGACACCGCTCCCCCCAGCTTATCTATCTTCTCGATATATGACTCGGCCTCTCGCTCCAGCCGTTCGGTGAGGTATTCCACCAGGTAGGAGCCCCCCAGGGGGTCGGCCACGTCGGCCACCCCGCTTTCGTAGCCCAGAACCTGCTGGGTCCGGAGGGCAATGGTCACCGCCTCCTCGCTGGGGGGGGCATAGGCCTCATCGCGGGAGTTGGTGTGCAGGGACTGCGTGCCCCCCAGCACGGCGGCCAAAGCCTGGATAGTGGTCCGGACGATGTTGTTATCGGGCTGCTGGGCGGTAAGCGTCGAACCGGCCGTCTGGGTATGAAAGCGAAGCATCCATGAGCGAGGGTCCTTGGCGTGAAATCGCTCCCGCATTATCCGGGCCCAGAGCCGCCGGGTCGCCCGGAACTTGGCTACCTCCTCCAGAGGATTATTTTGGCTGGCGAAGAAGAAGGAAAGCCTGCCGGCAAAGGCGTCCACGTCCATACCCGCATCCAGGGCGGCCTGAACGTAGGCTATGGCATCGGCCAGGGTGAAGGCCGCCTCCTGGGCGGCGGTGGAGCCCGACTCCCTTATGTGATAGCCGCTGATGCTTATGGTGTTCCAGCGGGGGACCGAGTCCCGGCAGAAAGCGAAGATATCGGTGATAAGGCGCATGGACTGACGAGGAGGGAAGATATGCGTGCCCCGGGCCATGTATTCCTTGAGGATATCGTTCTGGATGGTGCCGTCCAGCTTGGCCAGGTCCGCCCCCTGCTTTCGGGCCACGGCGATATACATGGCCAGCAGGATGGGGGCCGTGGAGTTTATGGTCATGGAGGTGGATACCCGCTCCAGGGGGATCTCCTGAAACAGGACCTCGACGTCGCTGAGGGTGTCAATGGGCACACCCACCTTGCCGATCTCACCCTTGGCCAGGGGGTGGTCCGAGTCATAGCCTATCTGGGTGGGCAGGTCGAAGGCTACGCTGAGCCCCGTCTGCCCCTGCTCCAGAAGGTAACGGTAGCGCCGGTTGGACTCCCGCGCCGAGGCGAAACCGGCATACTGCCGCATGGTCCACAGCCGCCCCCGGTACATGGAGGGCTGAATCCCCCGGGTGAAGGGGTACTCACCGGGATAGCCCAGGGACTCCTGGTAATCGAAGTCGGGGAGGTCATCGGGGGCATATACGGTGTCGAGCTCGGCTCCGGTAGAGGTAACGAACTTTTCCTGGCGCTCCGGAAAGCGCCCCAGGGCCGGCTCCAGCACCTTCTCACGCCACTGCTGCTTGCCTTTTGAAGACATGACCGGGCTCCTCGCTTGTAGTTATCGGGATACCCCTGAGGGCCACGTTCAAGTATATATAATCCGGCCCTATACCGTCAATGGCGGGCAATGGCGGGCAATGCCGGGAGGGGGTTATCCCCCGGCCGAGACGGTGTGGTATAATCTTGCCGATCGGGGGGAATAATGACAGAGCGGATCACTTCCGGGAAGCTCACATCGGAGGACGCGCCTCTGGAGAGCACCCTCCGCCCCCGACACCTCGCCGAGTATATCGGACAGGAAAAGGTCAAGGACAACCTCCAGATAGCCATGTCCGCCGCCAAGGGGAGAGAAGAATCCCTGGACCACGTCCTCCTCTATGGGCCGCCCGGCCTGGGAAAGACCACCCTGTGCCACATCATCGCCACCGAGATGGAGGCGGGGATCCGCATCACCTCGGGACCGGCCATCGAGAGGCCGGGGGACCTGGCGGCCATCGTGACCAGCCTCCAGCCGGGAGACATCCTGTTCATCGACGAGATCCACCGCCTGGGGCGGCCGGTGGAGGAGGTGCTCTACCCGGCCATGGAGGACTTCGCCCTGGACCTGGTCATCGGGAAGGGGCCGGGGGCCCGGAGCCTGCGGCTCTCCATCCCCCGGTTCACCCTGGTGGGGGCCACCACCCGCTACGCCCTCCTCAGCCCGCCCCTCCGCGACCGTTTCGGGGCGGTCTATCGCCTGGACTTCTATGACCAGGCAGCTATGGAAAAAATCGTCCAGCGCTCGGCCCTGATACTCGGGGTCGAGGTGGACGAGGGCGGGGTCAAGGAGCTGGCCCGCCGGGCCCGGGGCACGCCCCGCGTGGCCAACCGGCTGTTACGGAGGGTGAGGGACTACGCCCAGGTGAGGGCCGACGGGGTAGCCACCCGTGAGGTAACCATCGAGGCGCTGAAGATGCTGGAGGTGGACGCCATCGGCCTGGACGAGGTGGACCACAGGGTGCTTCGGGCCATCATCGAGCGTTTCGAGGGGGGCCCGGTGGGCCTGGAGACCATCGCCGCCGCCATCAGCGAAGAGGCCGATACCATTATGGACGTCTATGAGCCCTACCTGCTCCAGCTGGGCTTTCTGGAGCGCACACCCCGGGGGCGGGTGGCCACCCGCCTCGCCTACGAGCACCTGGGCCTTGAGTATGGGAAGGGGAATACCCCCCAGGGCCGGCTGATGTGAGGGTGAGGGGGTGAGGGGGGCGAGGCACACAAAAACAGGTGCTGGCCCCGAGGGCGGGCCAAGGGGGACAAACCAGCCAGGGGTGGGGCGAGGGGCTGAGCCTCCCTATGATTATGATATAATTGGTTGGCGTGGAGGGCAGCATGGAGTTAAAAAAATTCCGGGTAATACTTGAGCCCAACGAATCGGGCGGGTTTACCGTTATTGTCCCCCTGCTGCCCGGCTGTATCAGTGAAGGCGACCACAAAGAGGAAGCGTTGGCCAATATCAGGGAGGCCATCGAGCTTTAT
>JAZFUS010000360.1:0-22194 GCA_036447315.1 Dehalococcoidia bacterium | reverse complement strand
ATTCGGATGGCTCAGTGACCGGATATCCAAGAAATACCTCTTTGGCGTGGCCCTGATGATGGAGGGAGCCGGCCTCCTGCTGTTCGCCGACACCCACACCGTGAGGCAGGTGATGGTCTTTGCCCTGCTGTTCGGCCCCGGGTATGGAGGGGTGGCCATCATGAAGCTGACCATGCAGGGCGAATATTTTGGGCGGCGGTCCTTCGGAAGTATAAACGGTCTGCTCTCCGGCATCCATACGGTGGGAACGATCATAGGTCCGGTGCTGGCCGGTTGGCTCTTCGATGTGCGGGGCAGCTATTCCCTGGCCTGGCTGGTGCTGGGTGGGGCCGTCCTGGCGGCGGTGCCGTTGCTGGTCACCGCCGGCGACCCCCCGGGGAGCCGGGTCCAGGCGGCAGAGACCCCTTAGCCGGTGGATGAACCATATAATATATTGGTGGGCGGCGGCTAGTCCTGCGTACTAGGGTGGTGGAATTATGGGAAAATTCAACTTCAATACGGTAAACGCTTGGGACGTGGCATTTCACCATGGTCATAGCGCGTTTCGGCTTCTGGAGATTGCCAATCAAATAGAGAGCGAGTATGCAAGCAATGTGGAATAAATCGAAGCATTACCGTGGGGAAGCTCTGATTATTTGCAGGTGTCGGGAAGTAACCAAATTTTAACGACAGAAATGTTTAGAATTTCTTCGGCGAGTATCATGATGTTTCAGGCAATGATGGAAGCATTGATAAACGATAGCCTGGAAAGAGAACCAGCGCTTTCAAACGTGGATAAGGAAGGGAGCTTTAGGTCGAAATGGGAAACGGCACTGGGAGAACTGGAACAAGATGCAAGTACATTCTCGATGTATTTCAATGATATATACAAGAAGTACAGGAATCCCATTGTTCACCCAATAGACATTGAGCTCAGGTCATTTAACGATATATCGTTTATGGAAATTCTAAAAGGTTATTACAACGGATGGGACGCTTTTTCAAAATTATATGATGGTCTCTGTCAGCCACATGACCCTGACTCGTGGAAAACAATGTGCCAGACCTATAGGCTATCTGAAACTGTAATGTGAAAATGCCACCCATCAAGGCTTTGCAGCCGACGCCAGCACCGGCCTCACCGCCAGGAGAATTTCTACCCTTACCTCGTCCTGGACCCGAACGACGAATGTGGGAGCGAACGGCGCGGCCAATTCAAGGTCGGACCAGACAAAGCTGGTGCGGGCGAGGATGAAGATGACATCGCCATCGTCCCGCGCCTCTATAGCGAAGGTCAGAGGCACCACACTGCCGCGGATATTGAGCTGCCCGGAGACCTGGGCCGTGACGGTCTCCCCATCGGCGAAGCCCTCGGGCGCCGGGCCCATCTCCTGGACGGTGAAGACCGCGGTCGGATGTTGGGGAAACATCCGGGTACGTATATACCAGTCACGCTTGTCCTGGTCGCTCCGGAGCTGATGCAGGTCGATTTCGATCACCGAGGGCCGGCCGTCCAGGTGGACCTCGCCCGACAGCACCGTTGTCCGCACCACGGCATCGTTCGGGAGAGGGAGCTCCACCAGCTGCTCCCTGGCCGTGAAGGTGGCCTCTGACCCCTGGCTGACGAGGAAGGTGACGCCCTCGACCTGACCGGCCTTCCTTTGCTCATCGAACGCGGGTGCCGGGGTTGCGGCGGGCGGGGGTGGGCGCTGCAGCCTGGGCCGGCGGGGAGGACGTGTCAAGGCCGGCGGCGGCGTCGAGTCCGGAGTCGGTGGAGGCGGCGGGTCCGGGGCCTGCACGGATTTCACAGTTGGGGTCGTTTCCGGAACGGGGGTTTCGGTGGCGGACGGCCCGCAGGAGACCACCAGCAGAGCGGTCAATAGAATTGCCGCACAAAGTCCCGCTGTGCCCGACCGCTTGAGTCCCATCACTGTTGTCCTTTCATCTCGCTATATCGCCCTTGCGGACACCCCGGTACTTGTTGGGCGTGAGGCAGGGTTTGAGGCCCGTGGGGGGAGCTCCAACTTTCCGCTTTCCTGGTCACCCTGTCCGGCCAGGGCGATCCCCACGGCCATGGCGAGCAGGACAGCCATGGGTGCCAGCCACCACCGCCGCATCTTTGAGGAGCGCGCCATCAACGGAGTTAAGAAACCGGTGAGCGCGAAGGCGATGGCCGCCAGTGGCAGGAGGAAACCGGCGAAACGGTCGAACTGTGTCTCACCGGCCACGGCGAGCAGGGCCGCCACCGCCAGGGCGGTCCCCCACCACAGAACGAAGCGGCGCGGGCGGCTGCGGTCGTGGGGCAGGATGCGCCAGATCGAGCCTGCCGCGAGGCCGGTGACCAGCGTTCCCACCACCACCGTGGCGCTATTGAGCAGTATGTCGTCCGGCGACCGAAGCGGAAGGGAGGCAAGCGCCGCCGCGATGGCCGCGATCGAACCGGCGACCAGGCCCGCCCGCACCGGTGTTTCGTTCCCGGTGCCAAAGCCCCTTAGCTGCACCGACTTCCTCCCGGACAAAAAGTGTGTACCAATGGCTCGGACAAATGAGCCTTCCCACGTTGCCAACCGCTTCTGTGCGGGGCGCGCTTTAACACAAACCGGATTCAGTGGAAACGCGAGCGGTACTGCCATATCTTGTAGGCCAGAATAAGGACAGGTGGCAGCAATAGCGCCAGGAAAAGGGTCAACCCGAAGCCGGCCCCCAGGGCCGCGGCGATGGTGGCCGTTATCGTTGACGCTATCGAATAGAAAATGATGTTTTTCATGGGGACTACCAATTAAGTGGCTGTGGCCATACCGGGGATGGGGTGCCCGGGCCGCCGATGTAAAAAAAGGGTCCCCGGCCTGCGCCGGGGCCTATTCCTTGTCCTCGTCTTCATCCACCAGGCCCTCCCTCACGGCGTAGGCTATGGCCTGGGCCCGGTTGCGGAGGTGGAGCTTGTGGAGGATGTTCCGCAGGTGGTATTTGACCGTCTCCTCGCTGATGAAGAGGCTGGAGGCCACCTCCTTATTCTGGTCCCCCCGGGCTATGAGGCGCAGCACCTCGGTCTCTCTATCGGAGAGCCCCTGTTCCTGTTTTCCCCGGGGTTTGCGCGCCTGGCGGGAAAACTCGGCCAGTATCTTGGATGCCAGGTTCCGTTGGATGGGGGCTTCGCCCTGGGCTACCGCTTCCATCATCTCCCGGAACTCCTCTTCCTTGAGGTTCTTCAGCAGATATCCTTCAGCACCGGATTTGATGGCCTCGAAAAGGTCTCGCTCATCCTCGGAGACCGTGACCATAACAATCTTCGTCTCGGGCAGCTCTTTCTTGATGAGGGGGATGGCCTGCAGGCCGTTTACCCCGGGCATCCTCACGTCCATAAGTACCAGGTCGGGGCGGGACTCAATGGCTTTCCTCACCGCCTCGGCGCCGTCCTCGGCCTCGCCCACCACATCCATACCCCAGGCCCGCAGGAGGCCCTTCAATCCCGCCCGGAACAGGGCGTGGTCGTCCACCAGCAGGACCCGCATCCCGCTCAACCCTCCGCCCCCGGCAGGGGCAGGGTGAATGAGATCCGGGTGCCCTGGTCCACGGTAGAATCCAGCTCAAATTGCGCCCCGGCGCTCTCCGCCCGCTCGCGCATAATCTGGATTCCGAAGCGGGGGTGGGAGCCCCGGGACAGGGCCGCCGGATCAAAGCCGCGCCCGTCGTCCTCTATGCTGACCTGGAGGTGCCCGTCCACCTGGGACAGGTCCAGCCGGGCCTGGCTGGCATGAGCGTGCTTGCGCACGTTGGCCAGCGCTTCCTGGACGATGCGGATAAGCTGAAGCTCCACCTCCTGAGGCAGGGTTATGCTCTGCACCGGGCCCGAGATCGTCATTTCCGTCCTGAAGGTGTTGAGGTCGTTTAGCTGCCCTATGTAGCGTTTCAGGTTTTCTACCCAGTCTCTCCCGGAGGTCATGGGGTGGCGCAGGGCCAGCACGCCCTCCCGGACATCGGCATACACCTCCCTGGCCGCTTTCTCCAGCTCCGCTACCTCCCCCTGGGCCTCCTCCACCCGGCCCAGGTCGAGGAGCCTCTTGACGGTGAGGGACTTGGTATTAACAAAGCCCAGCACCTGCCCCATGCCGTCGTGCATCTCCCGGGCTATGCGCTCCCTCTCCTCCATGATAGCCATCTCCCGGACCTTCTCCTGCAATTGGGACTTCTCGATGGCTACCGCCAGTTGAGAACCCAGGGTGAGCAGAAACTCCACCTGGGAGGGCTCGAAGGTCATCACGGTGCGGCTGACCAGGGCCATGATACCCTTAACCTTGCCCTCCGATGACAGGGGGAGGCTGAGGGCGGAACGGAAGCCCGACTGGCGGGCCGGTTCGGAGAGGCGCGGGTCGTTGATCATGTCATGCAGATAGACGGGCTCTCCGGTGGCTACCACCTGGGCCGCCACCGGGTCCTGGTCCAGCTTTACCTTTCGCAGGGGGCCCAACAGGTGCTCGGGGATGCTCTTGCAGGCCACGTGGAGCAGTTCCTGACGGTCCTCGTCGAGGATGCACACCACGCCCCCGGTAATGCCCAGGGACTCCACGGTATTATCCAGGGCTATGCCCAGGAGTTGCTCCAGCTTTAAGGGCTGGCTGGCGGCCGCGGCCACGGTGTTCAGGGTGAGCAGCTCCTGGTGGCGGCGGGATACTTTCTCCTCGGCCTGCGCTATGAAGTGAAACACCACCTGGGAGAAAACGAAGGTGGCGGCCAGGGCGGGCACCAGAACGAGGAAGAAGCCCGGCACGCTCTGGAGAAGGAAAGCGGGGAAAAAGAAATGGGGGATGCTCACGAACACCGTCAGAAAGACCGCGGGGACTATTATAGTGGTCCATTTGATAAAGCGGAGTGTCATGGTGCGGTGTTCCTTTTTTCCGCCCAACGGTTTATTAAGAACCATGATTATGACAATTATAACATATTAGCATATTTGTTTCCTGCGGGCCCCGATCAGCCGGCCGCACCATCACAGATCCCTGCAGCAATAAAGACCGGCCGGCGACACCCCGGGTGAAAACCCGCTAGGGGAGCCTTTCCACCTGGACCACCACGGTATTGCTGACCAGGGCGCCGCCGGGTGAGGGCTCGTCCTGGGTCAGCGTATTGACACAACCCCCCATATCCACCCCGTTGGCGTCGGGCTCATACCAGGCCCCCTGGGGAACATCCACCACACCGGGCATTATCCGCTCGGTGACCCGGGCCATGATGTTCATCTCCCCCAGGTCATTGAAGGCCCGCACCTTTTCCCCGTCCTTGATACCCCGTGCCGAGGCATCGACCGTATTGATATAGATAGCCTGGGGGAGCAGCTCCTGGAGCCACGGGATGTTGTGGTTCTGGCTCAGGGCCCGGGTCTTGTGGTGGGATGAGATCAGCAGCAGCGGGTGTTTCTCGTCGAGGCGAGACCACGGGCTCTCGGAGGCATCTATATACTTGGGTATCGGGGGGAGCTGGGGGTGGTTCATATCCGCCACCTTCTGGGAGTAGATCTCAATTTTCCCCGAGGGCGTCCGGAAGGGGTTGTTCTCCGGGTCTTCGACCTCCTTTTTGAAGGCGACGTGGGGCCCGGGAAGGGGCGCCCGGTAGAATCCTTTCTCCTTGAACTCGTCGAAATCGGGCACGGCACTGGGTTCGATGATCTCGCGCAGCCACTCCTCGTCACTGCGGTCGTTGTAGCCCTCGACCCCCAGCCTGGAGGCCAGGCCGGTGCATATTTCGAGGTGGGACCGCGACTCTCCCAGGGATTCAATCACCTTTTTCATGTAGCCGAAGTGGGGTATCCCCTCTCCGGTAGTGACGTCCTCCCGCTCCAGGAAGGTGTTGGAGGGCAGGATCACGTCGGCGAACTTGGCGGTGGGGGTCATAAACTGTTCATGGACCACAAAGAATTCCAGCTTCTTGAGGGCCTGCGCTATCTTATTGACGTTGGGATGCTGGTTGAGGAAATTGGTGTTGACGGTATACAGGAGTTTAATATCGGCGTGGTATCCCCCCTCGCGGCCCTTAAGGATGGCATCGGCAATCTTGGCGAAGTGGATGTGCCCGGACACATGGAAACCCCGGGTCGACAGGGTATTGGGGCGGGGCGGGAGGTTTTCCTCTATCTGGTTGGCGCCTCCCCACATCCCTCTCCCCATCCGCATGAAGGGGAAAGACAGAAGCCCTGTCCAGTTTCTCCCTCCGGGGTCGCCGCCCTGTATCCCGATGTTGCCGGTGAGGGCGGCCAGGACCATGGCCGCCCGGTGGTACTGTTCCCCGAAGGCGGTGCGTCCCGGCGCGATGCCGCCGATAAGGGCGGCAGGTTTGGTGCGGGCATAATCCCGGGCCAGGTCGGCTATGGTCCGGGCGGGGACCCCGGTTATGCCCTCCGCCCACTGGGGGGTCTTGGGGGTGCCGTCCTCCTGTCCCATGAGGTATTCCCGGTACTGGGGGAGACCCATGGTATATTTATCCACGAAGCCATGGTCCTGGAGGTCCTCCGAAATGATAACGTGGGCCATGGCGATGAGCATCGCCGCATCCGTGCCCGGGCGTATGGGTATCCACTGGTCGGCCAGGGACGCGGCCGATTCGGTAAACCGGGGGTCGATGCAGACGACGCGGCTCCCCTTTTCCCGGGCCTGGGCCAGATACCAGCTGGTGTTGGTATCCTGGATGGAGTTGGCCGGGTCCCAGCCCCACATTATGATGAGACGGGAGTTGGGCAGGTCGTCCCGGGTGTGACGGGTGTTGAAGGAGCCATAGGTGGCCATGGTGGCGAAATTCCCGGACTCGTATGAGGGGACCCCCCAGGCCGCGGTATATCCGCCCATCATATTCAGGAGGACGTCAACGCATCTCCATCCGTGCAGCCAGCTCACGTCACCGCCCAGGCCGTACATCATGGTGGCCTGGGGGCCATAGGTGTTCCTCACCCTTGTTATCTCCCCGGCCACCGTGTCCAGGGCCTCATCCCAGGACACCCTGCGGAACTCGCCCTCTCCCCTCTCCCCCACCCGTTTCAGGGGGTACAGGAGCCGGTCGGGGTGATATACCCGCTGGCGGTATGCCCGGCAGCGGGAGCACGCGCGATACTGGGGCTCCTCCCCGCCGTCGGTCTCGATATGGGCGATGACCCCGTTTTGGATATGGACCCGGAGGATGCAGGAGCCGCCACAGTGGCTATTGCAGGCGGTGGTGATTACCTTGACTTCCCCTGGGACTTTTGATGGTTTCACAGTCTAGCGCGACCTCCTCCGGATTGATGGCGGCGGATAACCAGTCTCGTCCCGCGTTATCACCGGGAAAATGGCGGGTCCTCCGGGAGTGGGCCTTGGCCCCGATGATACGATAATAGTGGCCTTCTCCGGCACTGTCAACCTGCGGACGGCTTCGGGTGGTGGGCCCGGCCCCTACGGGGAGACCTGGGAGGCCAGCTCGGCCTCGTGGTCCTTGAGCCACCTCCTGTGCTGCCGCCATCGGGGGCAGTGGACGGCCACCAGTTGCCAGAAACTCCGGGTGTGGTTCATCTCTTTTCGGTGGGCCAGCTCATGAATGATGACATAGTCGATGACGGGACCCGGGGCCATGATCAGCCTCCAGTTGAAGCTGAGGTTGCCCATCTGCGAGCAGCTTCCCCAGCGGGTCCGCTGCCCCCGTATGGTCAGCCGGTTATAGGTGAGCCCCAGGCGGGCGCTTAACCGGTCCGTTCTCCGCCTTATCTGAACGGCGGCCTGGGTCCGGTACCACTGCTGAAGCACCAGGTCCAGCCCCTCGTTCCGTGTCGATAGGTTTACCTCTAACTTCCGCTGTTTCAGCCTGGCGCCGCCGGCATCCCCCGGGTTATGTTCCACCGAGATCTCCAGGCTGCGGCCTAAATAGGGAACGGTATCGCCGCTTTTGAGTCCCTTTCGGGCGGCAGGCGACCTGGCCAGGCCGTAATAGGCCAGCTTATCCGCGATCCACCGGCTCTTTTCCTTGAGCAGGGCGGGGATGCGGTCGAGATGGTAAGACCTGGGAATCACCACCGTGAGGCCTGTCCCCGCCCTCACCTCGAGCCGGACGTGTATCGCCCGGGGGCTGCGCTTGAGGGTGTACACCATGGTCCGCCCGTCGATGCGGGTCATGTGTTTCCCCAGCGTGGTCAATGAGGGTTGAGATGAGCGTGCCATGCCCCTAGTTCGGCCGCTGGTCCCCGGGGCCGTCAAAGGGGGGTCGAGCTCAAGGAGGGGCGTTTTCACGATTCGGGTCATGCCTTTTTCCTCAAGAAAAAGCTGATGATGGACAGGGCCGCGGCGGCCGCCGCCAGGTACCAGATAACAGTGCTGACGCTGGATATGTCCATCAGGTATCCCAGGAGCGGTACCAGGAGGCTTCTTCCCTCCAGGGCCAGGAAGAAGTAGACACCCAGCAGGGTGGAGGTCCGGTGCTCGGGGATCGTATCGACGATAAGGGACTGCATCGCCGGCTGCCGCATGGCGACGACCACACCGAAGAGGGCCAGGGCCGCTATCAGCAGGCCGTTGAAGGGGAGAAGGATTATGAGGAGGATCAGGGGGCCGGCGGCGATAACCGAAATGAGGATCCCCTGTTTCTGTCCCCACCTATCGGAGGCGGCGCCACCCAGCAGGGAACCCAGCACCCGGCCTCCCCTCTCCAGGCCGATAAGCGATGCCGCGGCCGCCGGGGCTATGGCGTAATTGTCTACCCAGTAGACGGGTAGAAAGGAGACTACGCTTCCCACCAGTAGCTGGATCACCACGGCCAGGGCAAAGACGAAGAGGATGGGGCGCATGGCCCGCATCACACTGGGAGTGGCCGCGGTGACCGGGACGGGAGCCGCATTCACCCTGGTCTCGGGATGCCTGGCCTCCCGGATCAGGAAGGGGATAGCCAGCATGGCCGGAATTGCCAGGAGGGTATAGGATGAGCGCCAGCCGTACGTAGCGGCTATCAGGCCGCCGAGCAACGGCGACGCCATGAAGCCCGCGCTGCCTCCTATGAGGTGAAAGCTGATGGCGCGTCCCCGCCTGTCCGGGGTGAAGTAGCGTGGGAATATGGAGGTGGCGGTGGGGTGGTATATGCCGGCGAGGACTCCCATGCCCAGGAAAAAGATGAAGAGCTCGGTGAGGTTTTGAGTGAGCCCCACCAGGAACGTAAAGGCGCCGACGCCCCCCACGCCGACGACGATCATATACCTCCGGTCCACCCTGTCGGCAATCCATCCCATAAGCAACTGCGAAAAGCCGGAGGTGATGGAGTAGGTAGAGATGAGCATCCCCGATTGGAAATAGCTGAGGCCGAATGTGGCCCTGATGAAGGGCAGCATGGGGACCAGCAGCGCCGGGGCCAGGTCGTGGGCGAAGTGGGAATAAACGAACAGGGGCATGGGGCGCTTCAGCCATGGGGAGAGCCAGGCGGGCTTCATCGACTACGCGGGGACCTTCTTTCCTCTACATATTGACACCCGGGTCGCATCCGGATTTATGATACAGCATCGCCGGGGAATATGTCACGGTCCCACCTGGAGGCCGGTGTCGCCCGGTAGGCCACGCCGGTTGATGTTTACATAAAAGAGCGCTCGGCCGCGGGCTCCCTGACGGTCCCGGTGGGGGACCGGTCCGGAGGGGTCAATCAATCATAAGGAACTGCCCGTTCCCCATCCTGTAGGTGGAGAACAGTGAGGAATCGATGGGCAGGTCCTCCAGGCTGGCGGAGGCCATATCGTAAAGGTAAAAGTGGGGTTTACCGTCCCTGAATACGATGAACACCTTGCCCTCCTCCTCGTCGATACCGATGTTGTACAGGTCATCGGCGGCGTGGGGCAGGGCCACGATGGCTTTGGGGGTGCCGGTCAGGGGATAGCGAATGATGAAGACCGAGTCCGAGCCGGCTTCCTCATACCAGTAGAGGGCGTCGGTACCGGCAAAAAATTTCCGGTGCTTGTTGGTCACTGTGGCCAGGATGCTGGCGACTTCCCCGTTGCCCGGGTTGATCTCCCTGATCTGGTACCGGTCGTCCCCCTTGGAGACCACCCTTAGCAGGCGCCCCCCAACACCCTTGAGGGTCCCCGTATTACCCGGCGCCCCGTATTTCAGAAGCTTGGAGGCCGCCCCGGAGCAGGGGAGCCGGGCCGTCATGAGGTGGCCGCCGCCATTGCGCTTGCCGTAGAGGTCCTTGGTGGTCTTCGAGATGAAGTAAACCCTGTTCCCCACGATGGCGAAGTGCGTCGAGTAGAAAGAGCACCCCCCCAGGACCTTGCCCGTTCGAGGATCGCGTTGGGACAGGTTCACGCTGGACACAGAGGTGCCCTCACGGACCGAATACAGCTTGCCCGAAGCGGTGAGGGGATATACATAGCTCTTGGAGTAGCTCTTGGAGGAGGTCTGGGCCATGGCATCCAATTGGGGCACATCCGGGACGAACCTCATCACACCATAGTCCGTGGAGGTCCACCGGACCTTTCCTCCGGCTACGGGGAGGGAGCTCGAAATGCTGCTCATCTTGATGGTGGCCAGCATGGCGAAGGAGCCGGAGGGGATTCTTGATTTAACTTCGGCCTTGGGTGTCGGGCTGAGGAGCATGTCCTTTATGGGCATGGGGCCTGGCTCAGGGACCCTGAGGGAAGACGGATCGGGGCCGGGGCCGGGTGCGGGTGACGGCTGGGGAGAGCCGCAAGCCCCCAGCAGCAGGATGAATGAAATCGCGGCCGGCAACAGCCAGGCAAGGATTTTCATGCCGGGTTTATACCGGGGATTTCTCTCTTGGACAGTTATTCTGTGGGTCATTTGCTTGAAAATCCCCCGGCTCCCGGTTCCCCGGGGAATATGTAGTCCACGTACATTTACAGGTCTCGTTAAAGGACCCTTCTCCGGGCCCCGGTCTTAACGGTGCCGATCTTTGCGAATGGTGCGCTCCCGGTCCGTCCGGTAGTCCGCCAGGCCCAAAGGCCCGCTGGCCAGGGTAACCAGCGTCCAGAACAGGGGGCGGACCCCGTGCCTCCGTGCGTCTTTGGCCACCCCTATCACACAGGCGACCCAGATTATCAAACTCAGGGTTATTAACATTGCTCCGGGCATTGTCGCCCCTCCTTTTCACCGGCACCGGGTCTGCTCCAGTGCCAACCTAAGATTAACCGTATTCCCGTAAACCGGGCATAAAGGAAATGCCGTTGGTATAAACATCTTGTAAACCCGTGACCCCTGCCGGCGGCATTGACGGTAGCCCCGCTATACCCTAATATATCTGGGACTTAGCCGGTGGCCGTGCCCGGCCGGACCGTTACCACCGGCCGGCGCCGGTTCCGCTCCGGTGGAAACAGGATAGGTGCTGGTTTTCATGTCCAGGCCCACCCGGTACACCTTGGAAACGATGGAAACATATTTGAGAGAGGGGCTCTGGGAGCCGTTCAGCCTCTACGATATGTGGGCCAGGAATGCCCGGGACTTCCCCCACCGGGAGGCCGTGGTGGACTCCAGGTCGAGGTTGACCTGGGCACAGGCCAAAGGGGCGATAGACCGGTTAGCCCTGGGCCTGACGAAGCTGGGGATCGACAGGGACGAGGTGATCGTCCTTCAGCTGCCCAATTGTGTCGAGGTCGTCCTGTTCCGGGTCGCCTGTGAGAGGGCCGGTGTGCTGAACATGCACATAATGACGGCCCTGCGGGGCAGGGAGATGGAATACGCTCTGAGGGAGACCGGAGCGGTGGGGGTGGCCGTACCCTGGCGGCACAGGGACTTTGACCACTTCCACATGGTCAGCGAGATCGGCCGCGACGTGAAATCGTTGCGCCATATATTCGTCCTGGGCGACCAGGTTCCCGAGGGGGCCATCTCCATCGAGGGGATGATGCAGGAGCCCCTGGAGCGGGAGTACCCGCCGGACCACTTGAAGGCGAGGAGCTACCCGCCCACGGACGTTTCCGTTATCACCCTCACCTCGGGCACCACGGGCCTGCCCAAGTTTGTCGAGTTCCCCTTCGGGGCCCGCAACAACCTGGCTAAGATAGTTATCGAGGTCATGAAGATGTCGGGGGATGATGTCCTGGGCGCGTTTGGCCCCGCCCCTGCGGGACCCAACTGCTTGACCTACTTCGCCGCACCGCGACTGGCGGCCAGGGTGGTGATGCAGGAGCGTTTTCAGGCCGGAGAGAGCCTCCGCCTCATTCAGGACGAGGGGATCACCGTGGGCCAGGTGGTCCCCGCCCAGCTGGCGATGATGGTGGCCTCCCCCGACATCGCCCGCTACGATCTCAGCTCGATGCGGGTCTGGTGGTGTGTGGGGGCCCCCCTTCCCTACCAGCTCAGGGTGGACACGGAGGAGAAGCTGGGGGGCGTGGTCATTACCGGACTGGGCGCTGTGGACTTCGGGGGCAACACCGCCACCAGCCTCGACGACCCCCGGGAAGTGCGCCTGCATACCGTGGGGAGGCCCAGGGGAGGGACCGAGATCCGGCTGGTAGACGATGCGGGCAGGGATGTGGCCCCGGGAGACGTCGGGGAGGTATGGGGCCGGGGCCCGTCGTGCGCATCCGGTTATTTCAGGGACCCCGAGGCGACCCGGCAGGCCTGGACCGAGGACGGCTGGTTCAAGATGGGCGACCTGGGCAGGTTCGATCCCGACGGAAACCTTCTGATCGCGGGCCGCAAGAAAGAGATGATTATTCGAGGCGGGCAGAATATATACCCGGTGGAGGTGGAAAACCTTCTCATCAACCATCCCCAGGTGGCCGATGTGGCCATCGTCGGAATGCCCGACCCGGTCTTGGGCGAGCGATCGTGTGCCTATGTGGTACCCGGGCCCGGCCGGAAGCCTGTTCTTGCGGACCTGGTCTCATTCCTCCAGGGGCAGGGCATCGCATCCTACAAGATGCCCGAGCGGCTGGAGACCATAGACAGGCTGCCCCTGGTCTCCGAGCAAAAGGTGGACCGTAAGGCCCTGGTTGCCGATATCGGCCGCAAGCTGGAGGACGAGGGCGGGTCCTAAAGGCCGGCCGTTTTGAATCCGGCCCTTTCAATAAGGAGGTAGAGTTGGCCTTTAACGATATCAGAGAATTCATCGCCGCCCTGGAGGGGAGCGGGGACCTGGTCCGGGTCGGGGAGCAGGTTGACTGGGAGCTGGAGGCCGGGGCCGTAACCCGGAGGTCCTACGAGACGGGTGGCCCGGCCGTCCTCTTCGAGAACATAAAGGACTATCCGCGGGGTTATCGCATACTGGGGGGTTCCCTGGGCAGCTACCGCCGGGTGGCCGTCGCCCTGGGCCTGGACCCCCGTTCCTCCGTCCCCGATATCCATTCCGAATATGAGCAGCGGGAACAGCACCCCGTGAAGCCTGTGGTGGTCGGGACCGGCCCGTGCAAGCAGAACGTGGTGGTGGGGGAGGACATAGACCTGCATCAATTCCCGGCCCCCATGATCCACGATGGGGACGGGGGGAGATACCTGGGCACCTGGGACATCGTGATCACCAGAGACCCGGATACGGGGTGGACCAACTGGGGCATGTACCGCTTTATGATCAATACCCCGAGGACCCTGACCGGGGACCCCAGTATCGTCAGCCACCTGGGTATGGTCTTCACCAAGAAGTACATGCCCCAGGAGCGGGCGATGCCCATGGCCCTGGTGATTGGAGCCGACCCCTTGAGCAGTATGGTGGCCACGGCGGGCTACGGGATAGGGGTGGATGAGGTCGATATGGCCGGCGCCCTCCGGCGGGAGCCCGTGGAGCTGGTTAAATGCGAGACCAGCGACCTGCTGGTGCCGGCCCATGCCGAGATCGTGATCGAGGGGGATATATTGCCCAGCGCCATCGCCCCGGAGGGGCCCTTCGGCGAATACCCCGGCTACCGCACGGAGAAGGCCCGGACCGGTGTGGTGTGCCAGGTAAAGGCCATCACCTACCGGACCGACCCCATTATCACCATGATAAGCCTGGGCGTCCCGGTGGATGACAGCTCGGTGGCCGCGGCCCTCACCGCGGGCATTTCCATAAAACGGCGGCTCCTGAGGCATGATATACCCGTGACGAATGTGTATGCCCCACCGGAAGGGGTGACCCACCTGGTGGTGGTGGGGGTGAAGGAGGGGGGAGCGGAGATGGCCAGGAGGATCGGAGAGGTGTTCCTGGCCCGCCGGGTGAACGTAAATAAGGTCATCGTCGTCGACGAGGATGTGGATGTGTTCGATATGGGGCAGGTCCTGCACGCCTTCGCCGTCAAATGCCACCCCCTGACCGGTGTCCATACCGAAAAGGTTGAGGCCGGGAAGGCCAACATGCTCACCCCCTGCTATAGCCACGAGGAGCGGGAGCAGATGAAGGGCGGCCTGGACATATTCGACTGCACCTGGCCGTCCGATTGGCCCCGGGAGTCGGTGTCCATCAAGTCATCCTTCGAATGTATCTATCCCAGGGAGGTGCAGGAGATGGTGCTAAAGAAATGGCAGAGATATGGCTTCAAGACCTAGGATTCACCACGCGCCACACTCGCTCCCCTGTCGGCCTCGACTTGGAGTTACGTGGTATACTGTGTCTTGCGAAGAATCCACGGGATGTAGATGATTTCCCCAACATCACCGTGGAGCTGGTTGCAGCCGAGCTATCGAAGGATATCGGGCCCGGAAATAAAATATTTGGAAGGTCCTGAGCCAGGGGATTCGATCACCTTAGGGAATCCCCGTTGCGCCACCCGGCGGACCGTTGGCCCCCTCCCGCATTGGGGATGGTCCACCTTCAGCGCGGCTCTCGGTTATGGGCGGCCAAAGCCATGGCGAGTCTGAGCGGTGAGGCCTGGCGGTGTCCCAAGCCCCGGGCAGCATCGTATAACTGAGAGGGTGTGGGGATTCGTGGAGGGATCTATGTTAGGACAAAATACGAGAATTTCTGAACGGCGACCGTACCGGAGGCCAGGCTCCCCGGTACGAAAAGCCATCATCCTTGCCGCCGGCATCGGCAGTCGCCTGGTCCCATTCACCGACCACGCTCCCAAATGCCTCGCGCCCATAAATGGTGTACCGATACTCACCAACATGCTTGCCCATCTGGCTGAGTCAGGGGTAGAGGAAACCGTAATCGTCGTCGGGCACCTCAAGGAAATGATCTATGACCATGTTGGGGCTTCCTTCAAGGGGATGAAGGTGTCCTACGTCGAATCCGACCGCTACACGACGACGAACAATATCTATTCACTATGGCTTGCGCGAGAACATTTGACCGAGGACATCATACTGTTGGAATCGGACGTGTTTTTCGAACGGTCGCTGCTCGATTACATGTTTTCCAATGGAAACAGGAATGTTGCGGCTGTCGCCCGGCATAAATCCTGGATGTCCGGCACGGTGGTCAGCCTTGATAAAGAGGGGAACATACAGGCGCTGCTGGAGACACGTCACCAGGGTCCCCAATTCGACTATTCCAAGGTGTTCAAGACGCTCAATATCTACATCTTTCGCCGTGATTTTCTGCGCGATCAGTTTGTGCCTCGCCTGGAGGCCTTCATCAACGCCGGCGATGTTAACCAGTACTACGAAGTAATCCTTCATGCGACGGCTTACAGTCGTCAGCACACCATGACGGCACTCCTGTGTGATGATATCAAGTGGTTTGAGATCGATGATGAAAATGACCGGCTGACCGCCGAATACATGTTCGCGTCACCGGATGAGCGCTATGAAGTCGTCACCCGCGAGCATGGAGGCTACTGGCGTTACGGATTCATCGACCATACTTACCTCTATAACCTTTACTTCCCCCCGGAGGGGGTTTTTAGCCACATGCGGAATCACGTCTATGACCTGGTGGAGAACTATCCGGTGGGACAGGACGCCCTGGCCGGTCTCGTAGGCCTGGTGATAAATCAACCTGCATCACGGATCGTCGTGGGTAATGGTGCCTCCGAAATCATTAAAATTCTCTCGGGACACCTGGGTAACACACTGATTATCCCGGAGCCGTCTTTCAATGAGTATGCCAACGCCGCTCCCGAAGGGAGGGTCACCGGCTTTGCCCTCAAACCGCCGTTGTTCCAGTTGGACGTGGACGAGTTCGCCGCCGAAGCCCTCCGGTGCCGGGCCAATGTGGCGGTGGTGGTCTCGCCCAACAACCCTACCTCCCTGCTGGTCCCGAAGGCTGACCTTCTGCGCCTCGCCGGAAAGCTGGCTGCCCGGGACTGCCTCCTCATCGTCGACGAGTCTTTCATCGATTTTGTCCAGGACCGCGATCAGGCGACTCTGGAGAATGAGCTTTCCGAACATGGAAACCTGGCGATTCTCAAGAGTATGAGCAAGGCTTATGGTATCTGCGGGTTGCGGCTCGGGTACCTGCTCACCGCGAATCAGGGATTGGCCGCGGCGGTACGGAAGGAGGTGCCTATATGGAATATCAATGGCTTCGCCGAGGCCTTCCTGCGGCTTCTCCCCCGTTATGACCGGGATTTTGTGGAGAGCTGTGAGAAGGTGCGGGCTGACCGGGACGACCTGTACCGGTGCCTGGCCGCGATACCGGGGATGACAGCCTATCGACCGGATGCCAATTTTGTCTTCTGCCGTCTCCCTGACGAGGCGATGTCCGGCCCCGAAACGACCCGCCGGTTATTCATAGAGCACAACATCTTTGTCAAGCACTGTGCCGGGAAGCCGCTGCCTGAGCCCGACCGGTATCTTCGTATCGCCAGCCGTACCTGGTCCGAGAATCAAAAGCTCGTCGCCGCCCTGCGGAGTATAATATTGCCGGGAAACAGCCCTGGATGAGCGATTCTGTTCATCCGCTGGACTCGAGTCTTGACAGGCCCGAGGCAGCTCGCTCTTTTATCCCCGAGGAGACCGTGAGACCCGTCATCCTGTCTTTTATGAAGGATCCCCCCAACATCGTGACCCTTCTGGGACTGAGCTGTGGGGTTCTGGGGATCTACTTCGCGCTGGTGGGGAATTTCCCGGCGGCAATGATCGCGATGCTCTGGGCCGTTTTATTCGATTGGTATGACGGGGTTGTCGCCCACCGGATGCCGGGGAGAAGCGATACTTTCAGATCTGTCGGCGCCAAGATGGATTCCCTGGTGGATATCGTCAGCCTGGCGGTCTGTCCGGCCATTATCCTGCTGAGCTATGGAGGCTTCAGCGCGTGGTTCTTCCCCGGGGCTTTAGCGATAGTCATGGCCGGCGTTGTCCGGCTCGCCTACTTCGATATCTTCGGCGTCGATAAGGACGGTACCATCTCCGGACTATCGCTGGACATTACCCCGCTCATGGTGGCCCTGGTCTTCCTGCTGGAGGGCGAAATGGACCACGGTGCTTTCGTGGTCGTCCTCTACACCATAATGGTGGTCCTGTCGTTCCTGCACGTCGCGCCCTTCCGGATGCGTAAGATGGTGGGGCGTTGGTATCACGTCATCACCGTCTATGTCCTGATTTTGACGGTCAGGTACGCCTTTATCCTGGGGGCCGGCTAGCCCGGATTCTTACTCCCCGGGGCGCAGCCTGAAGAAGTGATTTTGCAGCCTGGGCCAGGGGATGTCGAGCAGGGAGAACAATCGGGGAAGCGCCCAGAAGCTAAGGGGCGTGGCGCCCCTAAGCGCCCACCACGTCAGGGAGCCGAGAGCGGGTGAGTCCTTGGGCAGGAAAGGGAGCCACCTGCGACGCATATCAACCAGCGCCTCCGCCGTCACCATGTTGGTATAACCGTAATTCCTCCGGACTTCCACGCTGAAAGGTCCCGCGTCCTCGAACAGTTGATGGTACATGTTTACGCTTCGGTAGACGGCCTGGTACTCACCTCGGGCCATGGATATCCCCTGCCTCACCGTCGACTCCCGGAGGATGATTGAGCCTCCTCCGCTGAGGTGGTGCCTCAAAGAGCGGAGCAGCGCCACCACATCGGCGTCCCCCAGATACATGCACATGCCGCCCAGGAAAATCATTTCGAAGGGCCCCTCCGGGAGATCATCGCGGCCGTCGCCTTCGAAGATCTCAACATTGGGCAGGTCGGCCACCCTCTTCCGGGCGGCCTCCACCATCATGGAGCTTCGCTCTATCCCGGTGACCGCGCTATAGCGCCCGGCGAAGATCTCGGCCCAGGCCCCCGCTCCACAGCCCACGTCAAGCACGCGCCCCGAGGCACCCACGGAGTCGAGCCAATCACGGATAGTCAGTATCTCCCGGCTCAGCCGGTAATGGGCCGCGCCGGCCGGCAGATTGTGCTCATGGGCCATCATGCAGAGAGCGGCGGCAGTGGTACCCCCGTCGCCGTTGAAATAGCGCTGGACGGTGGCATCATCGATCTGCTGTTCCGCGGAGGTGCTGGTATTCACCGGTATTTACCTTTGAAAGAGCCAGTACTGTTGATAGGGATTGTTGAAGCGCTCCTGGTATATCTTGACATAGCCCCGGTGGAGCAGGCTGAAGTCGTTCTCGAAAAGGCGCGTGTATTCCTCATCCGATCGATATCGAGGGGAATTATCATTTGAGGGTGCTGTCCCGATCGAACCCACAAAGCAACTCTCTCGAAAGAAGACTTTCCCTCCCGCTCGAGTCCATCGATGAATCCTGTCACGCAGCAGCGTGATCTGCCGATCATCCAGGTACATGAGGAGCCAATTGATGAAGACGAAATCGAAGGATTCGTCCTCGAATGCCAGGTCCATGACATCGACGCAGCAATATGCGGCATTGTTGAAGTGGGCTGTCGCCCTCCGATTCTCCTCTATGAACTTCTCAACGAAGTCAACCACCATTACGTGACGGGCCACCCCCACAAAATGAGAGGTATACCGTCCGATGCCCGCCCCCAACTCCAGGATATCCATTCCTTCCAAAGTGGGCAACTGAGCGAGGATATCGGCCCTCTCCGCTCGTTCCAGGGTATCACAATCGTCAACTAATACCATGCCGCCTACAGTGGCGGGCTTTTCTTGCCAGAACTCCAGGCTCAAGGTCATCCCCTCATCATGTATTGTGATCGCCCGCGGGTCCGCACTGGCCCCGGCTATTATACACCTATCCACGGGGAAAAGGACAACGAACGGCTTGCGGCGGTTGAAGCTGCCGGGCTGCTTGCTATCTCCAGGCCAAATTGCCGGATATCCACCGGCGATCAGGAGCAGAACGGTACACCCCCTGACAGCCGGCTATTCCCCGCCGCCGGACCCCTCCCGGGGTGGCTGAAGCACGCCCACGTATTCACCCAGCCGTATGGTCTGGCCCGGCTTCAGCCGCAGCACGGTCACCGGCGAATCGGCCAGGGACCGGATGGCTGCTTCCATCTGGGCTATGGTGGCGTGGCCCTCACCCGGCACCGCCCGTTGGTGGTGCGCTATGACCTGGCCCAGATTGGGGTTGTCCATGGACAGCAGCCGTACCATCTGGGCCACATCCAGGGGGTCGCGGCTGCTGTTCAAGGGCAGTATCGCCAGGTTGGGCTTGAACGTGGAACCCCAGAGCTTCATGTCCATGGTGGCCGCGGTGCTTCCGGCAAAGTAGATGGTGTAGCCCGTTTCCAGGGTGATAAAGAAGCCGGCGGCCGGGCCCCCATAGGGGTTCTGTGCGGTGGGTGCCGGCAGGCCGGAGCCATGTATGGAGTTGACCACCCTCACCGTGATATTGCCCAACTGATGCCAGTTCCCCGGATTGGAGCGGATGACCTGCTCCTGGGGCACGCCCTGCTCTATCATCCAGGACCCCAGTTCATATCCCCCGGTGATTACCGTGGCCCCGGTCCGCAGGGCGATCTCAATGGTCTCGCCCACCTCATCGCGGTGGCCGTTGGGGACCAGGATGTAGTCCGCCTCGGTGATGTCCTCCAGGGTCACCGGAGAGTCCGGGTTGGTAACCCAGGGGTTGAGCCTGATGACCGTCCCATCGACGGTGACAATCTCGAAGTGGGACCATCCCAGCCACCGCAAAGACGGCCTTGCGTCCTCCGTTACGGCCAGCGCCGGTGAGCTATCGGGCCAAAAGGCGATCCCCATCAGACCCCCCATGGCCACCATGGCCACGGCCAGTATGCCGATGATGATTTCCTTTTTGCTCATTCTGCCCCCCGTCGTCGACTCTTTGAAAATAAGTGTATCCCTTTCGTGCCCATATCTAAATCCGTATTGATACGTAATTCCCGGAGAGACAGGCACCAAAACGACCGCAATATATGCTTAGGCGAGGGATGTTTGGGCCATGGTGCCGGCGTTTTGGCCTTTTACAGGGGCATGGTTGGACAGGTTATACTCGGATAGTGTGTGAAAACGAAAAGGGGCCGCACGCAGCCAAAGCCTATCAGCCTCCAGTTCCTACGGGCATGCCCAGCACATGGAACTCCGATCTTCAAAGGGGTATAGTTTTTGGGGGCAGGTCAGTTCTTGCTCACCCCGGCAATCAATCAAGGATCTGAATTCCTAGCGGCTTCGTTTTGAAATCGTTATAGACTCCTAGTTCGTCAGGGCACGCAGAGATGGCACAGAGGCAATCCATTTCAGCCAAAAGGTCAACATAGTCTCCCTTGCTTACCGGGGATGCCTTGAATTCGTAGGTGCCATCTTCGTGGAGTATGGCGTTCATAAAGATATTGAATACGTCGGGAACATCATAGGCTGTCATTCCGTATGGTTTGATACACTCGGCTAATATATCTTGACAGTTTCTATGATAACTTTTGAAACCCGCCCGTTCGTATCTGATCCGGTTACATCGACCTTCACTTAGCCAGTAGACTCCCTCTTTTTCAGTCAATACTGTGAACATTACATTGCCTGCCGGGAGTTTCGAGTATAACTTTTGAGCGTTCCTGAAGCTTCGGCTATGTTGACGCGTGAGCCAAGCGGAAAAACTCTCTTTCATATCGATCAAGTTAAAGGCAATCATGTCAGCCGCTTGCGCACCCTCTATTTCGGTTATTCGTAATGTTTGCCCCTGCCTTACTGTAAAAACTCTCCCTTCACACTCAGGAATTATGAATTCCTCTGCTATGGCCATGCTTATGCTCCCTTCCACGATATGGCCGCGTGAGGCGATCTTCTCAGCGGCCTGAACCGGCATGTCCCTTTCCAACTCGCCATGAGGCGATCCCTACCCCTCATCGCTCTTGGCACTGAATATATGCCCATGCCCCCTGGCTGTCAAGGCCCTCATGGCATGCAGACCTGGTCGGGAAGTGGCCTTGGCCCAGAGGTCCTGGTCCCGGGCCTGGGCCTTCCCGCCGAATGCTCGCTCCCGAGAAGATGGTATAATAGCTCAGGGCGGGCCGCCCGCACCACTATCGAGACGACGGGGGCGAGAATGAAGAAGGAATATGTCACCTGGTTCGATGACCCTCCGGGCCTGCCCGAGGGGGAAGAGGTCCAGCTTACCATCAGGGACCTGACCCCGGGCCGGGGGAAGTATCAGGCCCGGCACGTAAGGGCCATCCTGTCCCGGTCGCCCGGGAAGCTGCCGGATGGGGACACCCTCTGGATAAGGTCCGGGGCGGGGGTAATGAGGCCGGACCCCTGGTTCATCAAGGTCACGGAGGACCTGGGGGAATACCTGCACGGCACCCCGTATCAGGAGATACTTTCGCCCTGAGCCGGGCCGGCCTGTCCTGCACCGGGGGAAGGTCGGATTGCTCGGGGATGGGGGTCGCTAATGTCTAACGAGGCCGGACACCGCTGGTTCGCCGCCATCTACGGCCTCATGGGCCCCATCTGCGACCGGGGGCTGCGTCCCCTCCGGGCTTCCGTCGTCGGTGCCGCGCGGGGGCGTGTGCTGGAGATCGGGGCGGGCACGGGGCTGAATTTCCCCTACTACACGGCGGCGGAGTCCGTGGTGGCCACCGAGCCGGACCCGTTCATGCTCCGGCGGGCTCGGAAACAGGCCCGGGGGCAGGCACGGAAACTGGGGCTCACCATCGAGTTCCTCCAGTGTACAGCGGAGGCTTTACCCCTTCCCGACGCATCCTTTGACACCGTCGTCTCCACCCTTACCCTCTGCACCGTGGGGGAGCCGGCCCGTGCCCTGGCCGAGGTCAGGCGCGTCCTAAAGCCCGGCGGCGTCTTTCGTTTCATCGAGCACGTCCGGGGCAGGGGAGCGTTCCAAAGGCGGGTGCAGGACGTGCTGACGCCGGTGTGGTGCCGGCTGGGGGCGGGCTGCCACCTGAACCGCGAGACCGCGGCCGGCATCGAAGCGGCGGGGTTTGACATAACCGAGCTTCAGAGGAGGGAAACGCCCCTGCTGCCCCTGATTATCGGCGCGGCCA
>JAZFUS010000359.1:0-5037 GCA_036447315.1 Dehalococcoidia bacterium | reverse complement strand
ATAAAGTCGACCAGGGATAACCTTCTGGCCGCGATCGGTGGCGAGCATTACGAGTTTACCCAGATGTATCCGGGCTTCATAGAACAGGCCCAGGCCGAGGGTGACGCCAAGGCAAAAGGCAGCTTCGACCTGGCGAACCGCGTGGAACAGATCCACCACGGTCTGTTCGGGGCTGCCCTCGCCGGCCTCGAAAAGGGCGGGGATGTGGTTGATACGCCGATTTACGTTTGCCAGTACTGCGGCAATACCGTCGAAGGCGCGGCTCCCGAGAAATGCCCCATTTGCGGAGCGCCCCGGAGTTCCTTCAAGCTGATTGAGTAAAGGGTAACATTTCAAACTCCGGCCGATTTGAGAATAATCCCCCGGGGTGAGGAGTCATAAACGGCATGAATATAACGATAGAACCCCTGCGCCCCGAGGAAATCCCGGCCTTGTCCACCATAATGGGCAAGGCCTATGTTACGAATCCCATGAACATTGCCGTCCTCGGTCCGAACTCAGGTCGAAACGAGGCCATGTTCAAAGTCCTCCTGGAGCGTTTCCCGGGGCAAACGTTCGCGGCGAAAGAGGATGGGCGGATCGTGGGTGGCATGAAAATGGTGGAGTGGCCCGATTGCCAAATGCCGCCGTCGAAGATGTTGCCCATACTGCCCACGATGTCAAAAATACTCGGATGGAGAATCACTAAGGTGCTCCAATGGATGCCCGCCTGGGGAAAGGTGGACCCTAAGCAGCCCCATTGGCATTTTGGTCCGATTGGAGTGCTGCCCGAGCGGCAGGGGCAGGGAATCGGCAGCCAATTACTGACCTACTTCTGCCAGCAGGTTGATCGTCTGGGGATGGCCGCCTATCTGGAGACAGACAGGCCGGAAAACCTGCCACTCTACCAAAAGTTCGACTTTAAAGTCACTTCGGAGGCAACGGTGCTCGGGGTGCCCAACTGGTTTATGTGGCGCGATAGCACTCCCGGGGGGCCGGGAACCCCGGCCGCCACCCCCAAGGACTCCTAAAGCCGGCGGCGACACATCCCGCTTTGCCGGATATGTGATGGCGTCCAATATCGTTACTCTCATATGGGTATCTGCTCCCACACCAAACAGGTGCAAATCTCCTTTTCCCAACCCTGTTTTAGCCATAAGCTATGTTGGGAGACAGGTGCAGCCCGTTCCCCGGTTACAGGTTAGCCGGATACGAGTAGCTGGAAGGCTCCATTGCAACAAAAGTTGCCAGTGGTCAACTGTATTGAAGAGGACCTGAGCCTCGGGAGGTTAATTGAGTGATAAGACCGGTTGTTTTGTTCGTGATGTCGTTATGGTTTGTACTTTTGATGGGCACTCTTGCGTGCAGTGGGGTGGAGGGGATAGCGGACATGGTGGAGGATGTGAACGTAGAGGAAATAAAAGATAAGGCCGAGGACCTCAAAAATAAGGCCGGTGACTTCGTTCCCTCTCCCATCCCGGCGGATACTAAGGATGTCATCTCCGGCGGGTCACCCGCTACAGGTCTCGTCTCCTGGATCAAAGTGAATACCGGGGAGTGGGAGCAAACCGATGAGAGCATAAAAGTTTACGGTGCCGGTTATCGCGAGGGACATCAAGGACTGGAATCCAAAGCGAGCTACAACTTCTTAAACACGGGGACATTCATCGAGTGGAAGGCCAATGGTGGCTCCGGTAATTACGCAGCTTTCTGGATCTTCCTCATCAGTGACTACGACCCGAAAACGGGCGAAAATAGTGGCCGGGCGCTGGGCGGATTCTTTACGACGGATCATTCCTATAAGAACTCTACAGTGATAACAGATGACACATGGTATTACACCAGCATCACGGTAGATGCCGAGGGTAATTACACGGCGGTGACGGCAACGGGCAACTACGACATTGAAGGCGGCACGATCGCTAATTCAGGAACCGGGGCTTGGGAGAACGCTGATAATGGTAAAATAGTGGTGATATTCCAGGATAATTACGGCGGTACGGAGACTTTTGTAGAGGTCGGTGGGGTGATTTCCGGCGCCGTAGAGGTCGGTACGGGCGCGGCAGCTACTCCACCCGTGCCGACACCAACAACTTCTCACCCCGCGTGCGTTAAAGTCACCGATAGTATCGCGGGAACCAACCAGCCGGCGGGTGTTTTCTTCACGAACACCGTCACCTTGAATGTCCCGGACCATTTCACCAGCATCGTGATGGCCCGGGACTGTGACGGCGCCAAGCCAATCGGGATCGATGACGAGGCCAGGGTGACCGTTACCTCCCCTTCAGGGAAGCAGCAGGTTGTGACAATCAACAAAAATGATGCCTTTGGCAAGCCCATGGGCGAGCAGTGGGTGCTGTCCAACACGGTCGACTTCGAGCCCGGCCTGAATCAAATCAAGGTAGAGCTGGTAAATGTTTATGCTCCCGCGGGAAGTAACGCTTCGAGCTCTCGGATCTATATCGTGGACCGCGAGTAAATATAGGGGACCGAAGGAGTGCTTGCCACTGACAACAAAATTGGGCTACAATGTGTGACGGCAATAAACTGGAGCTTCGATATCAGAAGTTATGATGATGAAGGTTTATGGCGATTACACGCAGGAAGAGCTGAACGATCAGTACAATCAGCTCGTTTTGGTCCCCAATCAGGCTGAATATGTCAAGCAGAACGGTATAAAGAGCGCTGAAGTCCGGGCCAAGCTCAACTGCACCCTCAATGTATCATACGGACCAACTCTGGACGAGGTCCTCGATATTTTCCCGGCGGAGCAGCCGGGCGGGCCGGTTCAGGTCTATCATCATGGAGGTGCCTGGACCGTCGGCCACAAGGATAATCACAGCTATATCGCTGAATCCTTCGTTGCCCGGGGGGTTAACCTGATAATCCCCAATTTCTCGCTGGCGCCCAAGGTCGCGCTGGACGAGATCGTTCGCCAGAACCGTGCGGCCATTGCCTGGGCCTATCACCATGCCGAGAGCTTCGGCGGCAATCGGGACCAGTTGTACATCAGCGGTCATTCCTCCGGCGGACATTTGACCGGCATGATGATAGTGACCGACTGGGAAAAGGAATATGGCCTGCCCAGGGACCTGATCAAGGCGGCAACTTCATGCAGCGGCATGTATGACCTGGAGCCCGTGCGCCTGTCCCACCGCAATGAATACCTGTTCCTGGACGAACGCTCGGCCCACCGGAACAGCCCGATCCATCACATTCCCGATGCCCCCATTCCTTTGGTGATCGGTTACGGGACCGGCGAGCTCGATGAGTTCAAGCGCCAGTCCCATGAGTTCGCGGCGGCCTGGGAAACCGCGGGCAATCCGGTCACCAGGATCGTCATGGAAGGCCGGAATCACTTCGACATGGACCGCGAATACGCCAGGGTCGACAGCCCGATCATGAAGGCAACCTGGGCCAATATGGGGCTGGAATAGCAAGTCTCAGAGCGGCCATTGGTTATGTAAACGGACTGAAGAAAAAGCATCCGGGCCCCAAACGACGGACGAGCCTCGAGAATCGCCGGTATGTTGCATGGTATTGGTCGCTTGCCCTTTTCATGTGGAATTGAACATGCTGTTTCATGTTCATCCAGTCGGCAAAAGATGGCGGGATAGTATCTTCAAAAAGTAGGTTGCAACGATAGCGAGCCTACGGCTATAATCGAATGGCTATGAAGCCCCTGGATGAAATCCTGCACGGGGTCAACAGACCCGCCCGCTATACCGGTGGGGAGTGGAACTCCCAGGTGAAGGACTGGGAGTCCGCCGCGGTAAGGGTGGCCCTGGCCTACCCCGATCTCTATGAGATCGGCATGTCCAACCTGGCCATCCCCATTCTCTACGACCTGCTCAACGGCCAGCCCGGTGTGCTGGCGGAGAGGGTGTATGCCCCCTGGGGGGACATGGCCCAGGCCCTGCGCGCCGCCGCCACCCCCCTCTACAGCCTGGAGTCCCGGCACCCCCTGAAGGACTTCGACATCCTGGGCTTCTCCCTGGGATATGAGCTGACCTATACCAACGTGCTCAATATGCTGGACCTGGCCGGAATACCGCTGCTGGCCTCGGATAGGGACGAGTCCTGCCCCCTGGTCATCGCCGGGGGCGGCTCCTCCGTTAACCCCGAGCCCATGTCCGATTTCATCGACCTCTTCGTCATAGGAGATGGCGAGGAGGTGGCCCTGGAGTTGGTGGAGGCCTTCCGCAGCCTCGGGGGAAGGGCCCGTGCCCCCAGGGGGGAGCTCCTGCGAGGGCTGGCCCGCATCCCCGGCATCTACGTCCCCAGCCTGTACCGGGTGGAATACCGCCCCGATGGCACCCTGGCCAGCATCACCCCCACCGCCCCCGAGGCCCCCACCGCCATCGAGCGCCGTCTGGTGGCCAAGCTGCCGCCCCCGGTGACCCGGCCCGTGGTGCCCTTCATCGAGGCCGTCCATGATCGGGGGATGGTGGAGATACAGCGCGGCTGCACCCGGGGCTGCCGCTTCTGCCAGGCGGGGATGATCTACCGCCCGGTGCGGGAGCGGTCCCCGGAGGAGGTGACGGCGGCGGCGGGTGATATCCTGAAGCACTGCGGCTACAGCACTATTTCCCTGGTCTCGTTGAGCACCAGCGATTACCCCGGCATCGAGGACCTGGTGACGGCCATCTCCCAGCGCTACCGGGAGCAGCACCTGAGCCTCTCGCTGCCCAGCCTGCGCATCGACGGCTCCTCGGTGCGGCTCATGGCCTCCCTCCCCTCCCAGAAGAAAATGGGGCTCACCTTCGCCCCCGAGGCAGGGAGCGAGAGGCTGCGGCGGATCATCAACAAGGGGGTGACCGAGGAGGAGATCCTGGCCACGGCCGGCGCCGCCTTCGACCGGGGCTGGAACAGCCTCAAGCTCTACTTTATGGTGGGCCTGCCCACCGAGACCCCGGAGGACATCGAGGGCATCTCCGGGCTGGCCCGCAGGCTGGTGGAGATGGGCAGGAGCAGGGGCAAACAGCCCCGGATCAAGGTCAGCATATCCCCCTTCGTCCCCAAGCCCCACACCCCCTTTCAATGGGTGGCCCAGGAATC
>JAZFUS010000358.1:0-9763 GCA_036447315.1 Dehalococcoidia bacterium | reverse complement strand
GTGGGCCATTCCTATTCTGGCCGTATAGGGGTTTACCCTGCCCGTCTTGGTCAGGGAGCACACCAGCTGGCACATGAGGCACCCGGTGCACAGCTCCCCGACGGCGGTCAACACCCTGTCCCTGGCGCGGGCCGTTGACTCCATTCAAACCTCCATCAGCCTCCGGCAACGGGCCTCAGAAAAGCCACCTCATCGCCGTCATTCAAGGGGAAGTCCAGGCCCGGCCGCCGGCCGTTGACCAGGACAGTAACCCCGGGGGCCACGGTGTTGCCGGCCCGGGGGTCCATCACCAGCCCTCCGAAGGCCGGTCCGTGGCGCTGGGCCAGGTCACGGATAAGGTCGCCCAGGGTGGCCCCATCCAGGCCGACAATCTCCTCGGGGAGGCGTGCCGCATCGGAAAAAGGGGCGTCATAGACCACCTTCACCCTGAGCACGCAGGTCCTCCAACCAGGTCAGGGGCGAGCAAATATTCGTCAGGTTCATATCCCAGGGTCATGGCGGAAATAGCCTCGGGCACAGCGCTGTGGTAACATTATAGCATAGGTGACCAAGGAGGTAGAATATGAGCCAGGTGGTCATTGTCACGGGAGCCAGCCGGGGGTTGGGACGGGCAGTCGCCCTCCGCTTCGGGCGAGAGGGGGCCCGGGTGGTGGTGAACTATGCCCGCTCGGCGGACGGGGCCCAGGAGACAGCCCGCAAGGTTGCCGACTCGGGGGGCGAGGCCCTCACCATTCAGGCCGATGTTCGCGCCTTCGACCAGGTAAAGGCTATGATAGAGGAGACCATCGGCAAATGGGGTCGCATCGACGTCCTGGTGAACAATGCCGGGGCCTCGATGGGCGAGGGCCAGGACAGGAGCAAGACCTGGCTCTTCTACGAGGTAGAAGAGGACGACTGGGACTACGTCATCGACACCAACCTCAAGGGCCCCTTCCACTGCATGAAGGCGGTGGCCCCGTATATGATCGAGCAGAAGGCGGGCCACATCATCAACGTGTCCTCGGGCACCGGGCTGCGGGGCCGGATAGGCCTCACCAGCTACTCCGCCTCCAAATCCGGGATTATCGGCCTCACCAAGGGCGCCGCCCGGGAGCTGGGCGAGCACAACATCAAGGTCAACGCCGTCTGCCCGGGCCTCATCCCCCAGGTTTCCGCCATGGCATCGGGGGTGGCCCTCCCCGAAGCCTACATCCAGGAGGCGGTGCTGCACCGCACGGGGGACCCGGATGAGTTCGCCGACGGGGTCTTCAACCTCGCACAGATGCAGAATGTCTCGGGGCAGACCTTTATCTTCGAGAGCCGGATACTCCACTAGCCGGTTGGCCTTTTCCACGGTGCCGTGCTAATATATGGCCTATATGTGTCAAGGGAAATAAGGAGGCTCCCCGTATGGATGTTTTCCAGGCAATAAATGAGCGCAGGAGTATCCGAAAATACAAGCCCGACCCGGTGTCCGATGATGACTTGAACGCCGTCCTCGAGGCCGCCCGCTGGGCTCCCTCCTGGGGTAACACCCAGTGCTGGAAGTTCGTGGTGGTCCGGGATGAGCGGACGAGGCAGAGGCTGGCCGATACCCTCGCCTCCACCCGCGCCGGCCGGGATAACCCGGGAAGCCTGGCCACCAGGAATGCCCCGGTGGTGGTGGTCGCCTGCGCCGAGCTGGGGAGATCTGGGTTCAAGACGGTGGAGGAGGAAAGGGTCGCCGTTACCGATAAGGGAGACTGGTATATGTACGATGTGGCCCTGGCTATGCAGAACCTGGTCCTGGCGGCCCATGCCCTGGGCCTGGGCACGGTCCATATAGGGGCCTTCGACGCCGAGGCCGCGGCCCGGGTGGTCGCCGCACCCCAGGGCACCGTGGTCGTGTCCCTGACCCCCCTGGGCTACCCCGAAGATGTGCCCCAGGCCCCCCGCCGCAAGGAGCCGGAGGAGTTTATCTTCCGGGAGTGTTTCGAGTAGAGCCGGGCCGGGGCAGGAAGACCGCTGGGATGGAGGCATGGAATTGCTGGAATATTTCGTAGACATAGTTGAGCATCGCCACGAGTATGCCAGGGACTGGAAGGAGAGGACCGGGGGCAAGGTTATTGGCTTTTTCTGCACCTATGTTCCCGAGGAGATCATGTATGCCGCCGGTATCCTCCCGGTACGCATTCTGGGTGGAATGGAGCCCCAGGACTATTCCGAGTCCCATATTCTGGGCATGTACTGCCCCTTCTGCCGCGATTGCCTGGCCGAGGGGCTCAAGGGGAGATATGACTATCTGGATGGGGTTGTCCAGACCCGGTCCTGCCAGCATATGCTCCAGGCCTTTCAGTCCTGGACCATCCACATCCCTCTCCCCTACAGCTACTTTATGGGCATGCCCTCCCTGGTACAGGCGGACCGGGCCCCAACCTTTATGCGGGCCGAGACCGGCGATTTCGCACGTAGCCTGGAGGCCTGGACGGGCAAAACCTTGAGGGATGAAGACCTCGACAGGGCTATCGAGACCTACAATACGAACCGGCGGCTGCTCCGGAAGCTCTATGAGCTCCGGAAGGCCGATCCCCCCATCATCTCAGGGACCGAGGTGGCGGCGGTGGTCCTCTCCAGCTGCATCAGCGATAAGGCGGAACACAGCCGCAAGCTGGAGGAGCTGCTGGAGGCGCTGCCCCGGAGGTCGGACCCGCCATCCTCCGCGACTCGAATCATGGTGGTGGGCAGCGAAAACCAGAGTCTCGAACTGTTCAGGCTCATAGAGGACGCGGGGGCGAATATTGTCGTGGATGAGATGTGCACCGGCAGCCGCTATTTCTGGAATGAGGTCGTTCCCCAGGAGGATAGGCTTTCGGCCATCGCCCAGCGCTACCTGGACAGGCCCCCCTGCCCTCTGAAGGATGTCCTGGAGCGCAAAAGGCTGGAGCATGTCCTCAATATGGCCCGGGACTTCAATGTCGCGGGGGTCCTGTTTCTCCAGCAGAAGTTCTGCACCCCCCATGAGTTCGATATCCCCGCCCTCGCTGAGCTCTTGAAAGAGAACGCCATCCCCACCTATGCCCTGGAGCTCGACGTTACCATGCACGAGGGCTCCATTCGGACCCGCACCGAGGCCTTTCTGGAGATGCTGCAGCTGGAGCTGGTATAAGTCACTACATCGGAGAGGAACAAGATATGAGCGATCTCTATAAGACCGAACGGCTCGAGGCCTATGACTGGGGCAAAGAGCTCCGGCTCAAACACCTCAAGGGAACGGGGACCGCCCGGGATGAGGGCAGATTCCTGGCGATAGGCAACATGAACTTCCCCAAGGAGCTCCTCATCGGTTTGGGTGACTTCGAATATCTGGCCGGTGAACCCTGGTCGGTAAGCATCAACCACGAAGGGGGTCCCGAGCTAACCGCTCAGTGCCTCGAAGAGGTTGAGAAGAGGGGGTATTCCCGCGACCTGTGCGGCTACATGCGGGTGTACTGGGGCTCCATGTTTCTGGGGCGCGGCGCCTGGGGCCCTTTCCCCACCCCGGACCTGGTGACCTTTCAGGCGGACTGCGATAGCCGGGGTAAATGGTACCAGAAGGTCTCCGAACACTGGGGTGTCCCCTGGTACTGTGTCGAGGGCACACATCACTCCGTCGACGGCACCACGAAAACCAAGGAGCACGCCCTTCAATATCTCCTGGACCAGTATACCGATTTCATCGAATGGCTAAAGGTCACCTTCCACAAGGAATACGACTACGGCAAGCTCCTGGAGGGCACGGCCAACGCCTTCCGCTCCCGGGCCTACTGGGGGGAGGTAGTCCAGCTCCAGAGGGCCATCCCCGGCCCCCTGGACTACAAGCTGCTTCTCCCCTTCTACATGGCCATCGAGTATTACGCCTATGAAGACGAATGCGTCGCCATGATGAAGGCCCTGCGCGATGAGGTGAAATACAGGGTCGAAAACCAGATCGCCGCCGTGCCCAATGAGAGATTCCGGGTTTTCCATGAGGGCCTGGCCCCGTGGTATGCCCTCTACCTCTTTACATATATCCGGCAGCGGGGGGTAAACATACTGGGAGGCTCACACAACTACAACTTCCTCCTCCCCGTACAGAAGCCCACCGAGGACGGGAGCTTCGCCCCGGAGGACCCGGTCAACTGGGATGGCGTGCCCAAGACCTGGCAGGAAGGGATACGCTTCCGGGCCATGCACCAGCTTTACGTGGAGAAGGTCATCTCCGATACCCGGCTCAGGACCAACGTCCTGCGGGTTAGCCAGCAGGCCTGGAAAGCCCAGGGCATCATCTTTATGTATGACCGGGGCTGCGAGTTTTTCAACATCGGCCAGACCGAAGTCAAGGCGGCGCTGCAGAAGGAAGGCGTAACCACCATGGTCTATGAGACCAACCGGGTGGACTCAGCCGAGTGGGCCTGGCCGCAGGTCCAGGACGCCTGTGACTCTTTCCTGGAATCCATAGGCGTTCCCCAAATGGTGAGCTGAAGGAGCCCCCCCCGCCCAAGGAAACGGCCGCGTTTGCCGCGGGGAGGCCACCGGACGGGACGGGGAAGCCCCCCCCCTTCCGGGAGCGGTGGGCAACGGTTTCAGGATTCGGCTGAATCCCGAGTTTCTTCGGCCTTGGGCTTGGATGAGGCCGTTTCCCTCTTCTTTTTTGCTCTCTGGGGCTTGGGTGACACCAGGGCCTGATTGAGCTTCTTCACCAGCCTTGATTTACGGCGGGCAGCGTTGTTGGGATGGATAACCCCCTTCTGCGCCGCCCTGTCCAGGGCCTGTATCGACTTGGCCACCGCCGCCTGAGCCAGTTCCGTTTCCCCCCCGGCTACCAGTTTTTCCGCTTTGCCGACTATGGTCCTGGCCGCGCTCCGGACGGGCATATTTTTAGCCTGCTTGGCCTTGACCACCCGGGCTGATTTGCGTGATGACCTGCTTTTAGTCAAGTTTCCCCCTTTTGAAGCTTCTACGGAGAGCCCCGCTCCCCATTCTATTCGGTACTGCGCGTAACGCTGGTGACGCCCCTTATGCCATCGATCTTGGAGAGGAGGCGGCCCAGCTGGGTTATGCTCTTGATATCCAGAGTAAGAAAGACGGCCGAGGTCCGATCCTCATTCTCCAGGGCTCTGACCGCCGCGATATTTATCTTCTCCTCGGCAACCGTGGCACTGATGTCCCGAAGCAGCCCCATCCGGTCCCAGGCGTCTATCTTTACCGTAACCGGATATAGCTGGCCGACATTCCCCCAGCTGACCTCGATAAACCGCTCCTTTTCCGCCTCATGGGTCACATTGTGACAGTCCCTGCGGTGAACGGTTATCCCCCGACTGCGGGTAATGTAACCTATAATGTCATCGCCGGGCAGGGGGTTGCAGCAGTGACCCACATTGGTGAGAATGTCATCCACCCCCTGCACCCGAATGGCCCTGGGCACGGACCGGGCACTGGGGGGCTTGCCGGGCACCACCTGGGGCTTCTCCTGCTCGTCTGCCAGCTTTTGGGCCACCTGATGGAGGGTGATGCCTCCATAGCCGATAGACGCCAGCAGGTCATCGACGCCGTCGAACTTTAAGAGGTGAGCGAGGTCCTCCTGGTTGCCCAGGCTCATCCCCAACCTCTTCACCTCCTTCTCCAGAAGCTGCCTGCCCCGCTCGATGTTACCCTGGCGTTCCTGCTTCTTAAACCACTGGCGAATCTTCTCCCGGGCATGGGAGGTGGAGACAAATCCCAGGTGGGGGTTGAGCCAGTCGCGGCTGGGGCCCCGGGCTGTCTTGGTGGACCTGATCTCCACGGTGTCGCCGTTCTGGAGCTCCCGGCTCAGGGAAACCAGCCGGCCGTTCACCTTGGCCCCAATGCAGCGATGCCCCAGGTCCGTATGAATGCGATAGGCGAAATCCAGGGGGGTCGACCCGGCGGGCAATTCCTTGATCTCACCCTGGGGCGTGTAAACGAATACCTGGTCTTTAAATATATCGGTCTTTACCGATTCGATGAACTCCTCGGCTCCGCTGAACTCCTTCTGCACCTCAACCAGCCTGCGGAGCCAGGCGATGCGTTCCTCAAAACGGAGATCGCCCTTCCCCCCCTCTTTGTACCGCCAGTGAGAGGCCACCCCATACTCACCCAGGCGGTGCATCTCATGGGTCCTCACCTGTATCTCCAGGGGTATGTTCCCCTCGCACCATACCGTGGTATGCAGGGACTGGTAGCCATTGTCCTTGGGATTGGCGATGTAGTCGTTAAACTCTCCGACCAGGGGGCGCCACAGGCTGTGGATAGTGCCCAGGGCGGAATAGCAATCCGGCACCGTATCCACCAGGATCCGTATGGCCACCAGGTCGTGGATATCGGAGAAGTCCTTACCCTGGGCCCTATACTTTTCGAGCTTCTGATAAATGCTGTAGATGTGCTTGGAGCGGCCGCTTACCAGCGCCTTGGGCCCTGTTTTGAGGAGTTCCCCCTTCAGGGTCATCACCACCCGGGCCACGAAATCCTCCCTCTCCTGGCGGCGGGAGGCTATCAATTTGGCTATGTGGTGATACTTCTGGGTTTCAAGATGGGCAAAGGAAAGGTCCTCGAGCTGCCACTTCAACTCCCAGATACTAAGCCGGTGGGCCAGGGGGGCGTAGACCTCCAGGGTCTCCCGGGCGATGGCGGTCCGTCTCTGAGGGGACAGCGCCTGGAGGGTCCGCATGTTATGTAATCTATCCGCCAGCTTGATGAAGACCACCCTCAGGTCCTCGGCCATGGCCAAGAGCATTTTCCTGAGGTTCTCCGCCTGAAGCCCCCGCACGGTAGGCTTTTTTTCAGCGTTAAGGGAGAGCCTGGTGAGCTTGGTGCAACCGCTGACCAGCTTGCTCACCTCGGCGCCAAAACGGGCCTCGATATCCTCCGAGGGTATCCCGCAGTCCTCGGTGACGTCGTGAAGGAGACCCGCGGTCACCGAGGCAGCGTCCAACTGGAGATCCAGGAGGATCAGGGCCGTCTCCAGGGGGTGCTCCATAAAGGGCTCGCCGGACTCCCGCCGCTGGTCCCGGTGGCACTGAAGGGCAAACTTATAGGCCTCCTCCACCTGGGCCAGCTTTCCCGGGGACAGGTGCTTCCGGGCCCGCTCCCGGAGCCGGTCCAGGCCCGACTCCTGCGGCTCGGCGGAGATATTCGCTTTTTTGACCGCAGATTCAACCATCGATATGAGTATAGTCCATATTCAACCAGCTTGCAATGTAGATCGATTGTTTACAAACCCCGGCTCAATGGGGTATTCTGACTCCTGGAAAGGAATTTTGGAGTGTATAAAGCCCCGAGAGGGACCGCCGATATCCTGCCCCGGGACCAGGCCCGCTGGAGCTATATCCGCCACCAGGCCTCAGCCCTGTGCCGGCTCTATGGATATGAACGCATCGATACCCCCGTTTTCGAGGAATCGGGGCTCTTCGAGCGTACCATAGGCCAGGGAACGGACATCGTGGAGAAAGAGGTCTATACCTTCGAGGACCGGGGAGGGAACTCCATGACCCTCCGTCCCGAGGGGACGGCCCCGGTGTGCCGGGCGTACCTGGAAAACGGCCTCTTTAACCAGCCCCAGCCGGTCAAGCTGTACTACTTCTACTCCATCTATCGCTATGAGCGCCCCCAGAAGGGGCGCTACCGGGAGCACCAGCAGTTCGGCTGTGAGGCCCTGGGCGAGGCCGACCCGGCCCTGGATGCCGAGGTAATAGACATGGCCTGGCAATATTTTCAGACCCTGGGCCTCAAGGACCTCGACCTATACCTGAACTCCATCGGCTGCCGGACGTGCCGCCCATCATACCTATCGGAGCTGAAGGCCTACTACGGGGGCCGGAAGGACCAGCTGTGCTCGGACTGCGTCTCCAGGTTGGAGAAAAACCCCCTGCGCCTCCTGGACTGCAAAAAGCCCGGCTGCCAGGCCGCGGCCGAGGGGGCGCCCCGAAGCACGGACCATCTCTGTCCCGAATGCAAAAGTCACTTCGACAGCCTTAAGGGATACCTGAAACTGATGGGCCTTCCCTACGAGCTGAACCACCGGCTGGTCCGGGGCCTGGACTACTACACCGGCTGGCTTAACTACCTGTGCTCCGATTGCGCCTCCAGGTTGGACCGAAACCCCCTGCGCCTCCTGGACTGCAAAAAGACCGGCTGCCAGAACGCGGCCGAGGGGGCCCCCCGAAGCACGGACCATCTCTGTCCCGAGTGTCTGAATCACTTCGGGCGCCTTAAGGGATACCTGAAACTGATGGGCCTTCCCTACGAGCTGAACCACCGGCTGGTCCGGGGCCTGGACTACTACACCAAGACCGTGTTCGAGATTCAGCCCCGGGTGGAGGGGGCCCAGAGCACCCTCCTGGGAGGGGGTCGCTATGACGACCTCATCGAGGAACTGGGGGGGAAGCCCACCCCGGCCATAGGCTTTGCCACCGGCCTGGAGCGGATAGTACTCAATCTCCAGAGGCAGGATATCGCCATCCCCGCCCTGCCTCAGCCCCAGGTCTTCCTCGCCTATATCGGGGATAGGGCCAAGGATGAGGTCGTAGGCCTGGCGGCGAGGTTGCGGAGGGACGGAATAGGGGTCATGACCGCCCTGGGCGGCAAGAGCCTCAAGGCCCAGCTCCGCCAGGCCGATAAACTGAAGCTGTCCCAAGCGGCCATCATCGGGGATGATGAGTTAGTATCCGGCACCATCGCCCTGCGGGACATGGCTACCGGAAAAGAGGAGAAGGTCGCCCGGGAAGGCCTGGCCGAGCGCCTCAAGGGGGACTGAGCGGCCGGAAGAGGTCTTTTACGCCCGGCAGGCGCCGGATACCGGGCAGGCCCTGAATGACTTTACAAAAACCTACCACCAGCCGTCGTCGTTCTCTATTTCCTCGGAGGCAATGTCCTCGCCCTGCTCGTTGCTTCCCCACAGGCCCCAGACGGGCACAGGGGCCCGGTACCTATCCACCAGGCCCCGGATGGCCTTTCTAAAGGCCGCCTCGGTCTCCGAGGTCACGGTAATTATGGTCTGGACCGTCTCGTCTAAAGACACGCCCCTGGGCTCCTCCAGGAGCTTGCCTCCCTCCATTACCAGCTTCTTCCCGTCCACCCGGTCCACGGATATCCGGGCCCCGCTGCTCTCGGTAAGGCTCTCGATATCAGCATCCTCAATGGGTACCAGCTCATCACCCGGGTACCACCTGAGTTTGGCTACGATCTCCGGCATGGATACCTCCTCTTAAGGCAGGGCTAAGACCCCACCTCCGTCTCTTTCTTATCGATACCGAGGTACTCGGAGTATTTGCCTCTTTTTCCCTTCCTGGCCTCCTTGGTCTGTATGAAGCGGTCTAGGCCCGGCTCCACATGGTACAGGTGATGGCGGTACCAGTCCTCCGCCGAGTACCTGCCCCTCCCGATGTCCTCCTCGGCAAAGGCCACCTTGATCTTCCCGTCCACCAGGGTAAGCTTCCCCCTCACGCTGCAGGTGGGGCACTCCACCGTTTCCATGTCCCTGAAAATCCGTATAACGCGGTCATGGCACACCGGGCAGATACCTTTGTCCCCCCGGAAGGTGGTGTCGCCGCCCTTGAGGGCCCCCATGACCGCCGTGCCCATGCTCCGCGCCCGGGACAGGGCCCGCTCGTTAAGCATGGCATCGCCCGGGGGCCCGCTCTGGATGATGGCCTGGTCCACGATCTTCATTCCCCACTTGAGGAGGAGAATATTGGGCTGCATCAGGGCATAGTTCATATACCCCCGGTTGCCGTAGGGGACCAGGATGGCCGCCGGCTTCCCCAACAGGGGG
>JAZFUS010000357.1:0-2096 GCA_036447315.1 Dehalococcoidia bacterium | reverse complement strand
GGGGAGGTCCACCCCATCGGCACCGGAGGTCTTCGCTATGCTCTCCCCGCCCCCGCAGCAGGCATCCACCCGGAAGGTATTGAACACGGCTATGGTATCGGGGTACTGACGGATGACGTCATTGATAACCATATCCCCGCTTATCTTCGATGAGCCCATGGCTCCACCTCCTGGACCCGGTTTTTTCCGGCGGCCGACTACAGCTCGTTCAGCTCCTTGACCATGACGTCGGGATCGAGGCTGTGCATGGTGGCGCCGAAGGTAAGGGTCTCCAACTTCATCCCCGGGCAGGTGAAACAGCCCGTGCCGAAATACTTCTCGATCACCTTTACCGCCTCAGGATGGGCCTCCATCACGTCGCCGATAATCATGTCCTTGTCGAAAGTCGCTTTTGTCTCCGCCACGGAAACACCTCCTAAATAATATTCTTGAGCCCGGAACCTTCCCGGGGCGATTTAGATAAGGGTACGCGCCATATTGTATATGAAAAGATATATGGATACGGCCAGGATGACCCCAAAAGCCACCTGAAGGACGACCAGGGACCCCAGGGGCTGATAGGCGCCCACGGCGAACATGACCAGCATGCCCACCAGGCCTATGTTGGCCATCCAGAGATGGACCCAGCCCAGTCCCTCACTGTGCAGGGGACGACCCCGAAACCGGGGCAGGATATGATAGGCCACCCCAAAGACAAAGAAGGTGAGAAAGCCCACCAGGTTCAGGTGACCGTGCACCAGGGACAGGGCCCTGGTCTGGGGCAGGATGAAGAACAGGACCCCCAGGGTCACGCCTATCGTCAGGTAGACCATCCCCGAAAAGATGAAACCCAAAGTTGTTTTACTCACTGACTAGCACCTCCGTCCCGGCCGGAATGGAAATCACCAGGCCCCGATGGCAACCAATGCCCGGTGAGCTCCCCTAGTGAGCTCCATGAATAAGCTGCGGCAGGCAACCAACGCAGACCCACATGGGCTTCCCCTGGTATTCCCCTTTGAGGATAGGGCGTCCCTCACTGGTAATGCCGCACTGTGAACAGGTATGCTTCTCATCTGAACTAGGGCTTGATTCCGCCATCTTTTTCCCCTTTCAATTCCTGGTATCTCTCCGGTCCCAGGCACTCGGAAGCCGCGGCACACCAATCGATGCAGGAGGGCAACTGCTCCTTATTCACCCACTCCCCACACTGAAAGCACTTGACCCTCAGCTCGCCTGAGAAAATCTCTACCTCATAGCCACAATTGGAGCACTTATGGAGCTCCACTTCCCGAAATCTCATATCCTGACCCGGACAGGTGGCTGGCATCCTCGTTACCTCCCTATCTTGAACGACCTCGGTCGTCTATCCCACATTATATACGGTTAAGAGCGCGTTATCTATGACCTGCATCACATTCAGAGGAAAGGGGGAGAAAAAAGGGGAAGTCCGGCCTAATGGGAGGTACTGAAGGGAATCATGTACCCGCGACGCAGGGTGGTCCGAATGATCTCTTTCCGGGTTCGAGAGGACCCGGCCAGCTTGGAGCGCAGGTTTTTTATGTGGGCCCTGACCAGCTCCGGGTCCCCGGTACCGTTCTGGTAGCCCCAGACATCCATGAGCAGGCCCTCATGGGAAACCACGGTCCCCGCTTTCTCCATGAGGCATCGGAGCAGGTCGAACTCCGTCGGCGTCAGCGATGTCCTCCGGCCATCCACATGTACCATGAAGGTGGCCTTATCCAGCTCTATGAAGACGCTGTCCACGTGGAGGGAGATGAGGCGCAACATCTGGCGCGATGATGCCTGCAGGCTCCTCCGTAGAAGGGCCTCCACCCGGCACTCAAGCTCCGCCATGTCGAAGGGCTTGGTGAGGTAGTCATCGGCACCGGCGTGGAAAGCCCCCACCTTGTCGGATATGGAGTGCAGGGCGCTCACCACCAGAATACGGGTCTGGGCCAGGCCGGGATCGGACCGGATATGGCGGCAAAGCTCAATGCCCGAATCCTGGGGCAGAATGAGCTCGATGATGGCCAGCTCCACGGGCGACTTCCGGAGACGGTCCAGGGCTCGAGCGCTGTCATGGACCACGACGGGCTCATGCCCCGCCGAGGACAGAG
>JAZFUS010000356.1:0-3313 GCA_036447315.1 Dehalococcoidia bacterium | reverse complement strand
GCAACCTATCGACCTTGCCGGACACCGCTGCCTCTGTGAGCACCCGGGTGGTCTCCTGGAAGGAGGCGGCGGCCAGCCAGCTCTCGGTATTCAGAGAGGCCCGGGTAATGCCCAAGAGCACAGTTTGGGCGGTAGCGGGCTCTCCGCCCTCGGCCAGCACCTTGGCATTGATATCCTCGTAAACGAAGCGGTCCACCAGTTCACTGGGCAGGAGTTTGGTATCGCCGGAGGAATCGATCCGGACCTTGGTCAGCATCTGGCGGACGATGATCTCAATATGCTTGTCGTTGATGTTGACCCCCTGGGCCCGGTACACCTTCTGCACCTCCTCCACCAGGTATTTCTGCACGGCCTCCCGGCCCCTGATACGCAGCATGTCCTGAGGGTTGACATGGCCGTCGGTGAGCTGTTCCCCGGCCCTGACCTGGACTTCCGCCTCGATGCGGATGCGGGCCGCCGCCGGGACCGGATACTCTCTCTCCTCGTTCTCCTCATAGAGAATAACCAGGCGGTCCGGCTCCGTGAGCACCTGGCCGGCCACCCGGGCAACCACCGGGGCGGAGGCTGGAGCCTCCCCTTCCTCGGTGGAGGGGGGTTCGGGGGTGCCGTCACCGGCGGGGGCGGACGGTGTGGGGCGGGTGAGCGGGGTCCCCGGGTTCACCCACTGCTTCGCCTCCACCAGCAGCTCGAAGCCTGGGGGCAGGGGGTACTCGTCCCGGTAGGTCTCTTTGGAGGTGACCTTTATCCTGCGTCCCTCGGCGGAGGATGTGACCTCGGCCTGGCCATCGATCTCGGAGACTATGGCCTCTCCCTTGGGGGTGCGGGCCTCGAAGAGCTCCTCAATCCGGGGCAGGCCGCTGGTGATATCGATGCCCACCACCCCTCCGGTGTGAAACGTGCGCATGGTGAGCTGGGTGCCGGGTTCCCCGATGCTCTGTGCGGCTATGATGCCCACGGCTGTGCCCTTTGCTACCATGTTGCCCCGGCCCAGGTCCTGGCCATAACAGGACTGGCATATTCCCTGGCGGGCGATACAGGTTAAAGGCGAGCGGACCAAAACCTGGGTAATGCCGGCGGCGGGGATCTTTTCCGACTGCTCCTCGGTTATCTCCTCATTGCGCTTCACCATGATTTCCCCGGTGCCGGGGTCCACAACATCGGCCGCAACCATCCTCCCCATCAGCCTTTCGGCCAGGGGAACCATGATAGCCATCTCGTCCGGCGCAAACAGCCAGATGCCCGCGGTAGTACCGCAGTCCTCATCCTTGACGATGACGTCCTGGGCGACATCGACCAGGCGGCGGGTCAGGTAGCCGGAATCCGAGGTCCTGAGGGCGGTATCGGCCAGCCCTTTTCGAGCCCCGTGAGTGGAGATGAAGTATTCCAGGACGGAGAGCCCCTCCCGGAAGCTGGAGCGAATGGGGAAATCGATAATCCGGCCCGAGGGATCGGTCATCAGCCCCCGCATGCCGGCCATCTGCCGGATCTGGGCGATGTTTCCCTTGGCCCCGGAGTTGGCCATCATGTAGATGCCCCCCCATCTATCCAGGTTCCGGTCGATGACCTCGGTGAACTTATCGGTGGTCTCATTCCACACCGCGACGGCACTGGTATAGCGCTCATCATCGGTGATCAGCCCCCGCCGGAATTGACTTTCGATAACGGCGATCTTTTCTTCGGACTCCTCCAGGAGCTTGGGTTTCTCATCGGGCACCCTTATATCGTTCATGGAGATACTGATGCCCGACTTGGTGGCGTAGCGGAAGCCCAGGGTCTTGAGGTTGTCCAGGACCTCGGCGGTTTCCGCGTTGCCGAATAGCTTGTGGCAATTGGCCACTATCCCTTTCAGGGCGGCTTTGTCGATTATATTGTTGAGGAAGCCCATCTCCTTGGGCAGGACCTCGTTGAAGATGATTCGCCCCACACTGGTTTTGAGGTGGCCCTCAGCCCGGTCCATATCCCGGACCCCTATCTCCGCCTGGAGGCCTATGATGCCCAGATCATAGGCCATACGCACCTCGTCGGGGGTGGCGAATTCCTTCCCCTCTCCCGCGGCCCCGGGCCGGACGATGGTGAGGTAATAGCAGCCCAGGACCATATCCAACGTGGGGGCTACCACCGGCTCTCCGGAGCTGGGCAGGAGCATGTTATAGATACTGAGCATTATCTCCCGGGACTCCTTGACCGCCGCCTTGGAGAGGGGGACGTGGATAGCCATCTGGTCGCCGTCGAAGTCGGCATTGAAGGCGGTACACACCAGGGGATGGACCTGGATGGCGCTCCCGGATATGAGGACCGGCTCGAAGGCCTGGATGCCCAGCCGGTGCAGGGTGGGGGCCCGGTTGAGGAGCACCAAGCGCTCCTGGACAACCTCTTCCAGGATATCCCAGACCTCGGGTTTGGCCCTCTCCACCAGGCGCCGGGCGCTTTTGATGTTGTGGGCCAGGCCCCGCTCCATGAGGTGATGCATGACAAAGGGCTTGAACAGCTCCAGGGCCATGCGTTTGGGCAGGCCGCACTGATGGAGCTTGAGCTCGGGCCCGGCCACGATAACCGAACGGCCGCTATAGTCCACCCGCTTGCCCAGGAGGTTCTGGCGGAACCGCCCCTGCTTGCCCCGGAGCATGTCCGAGAGGGACTTCAATTTCTTGGCTTTCTGGTTGCCCCCGGAGACCGGCTGGCCCCTCCTGCCGTTATCGATCAGGGAGTCCACAGCCTCCTGAAGCATGCGTTTCTCATTGCGAATGATGATCTGGGGCGCCCCCAGTTCCAGCAGCCGTGCCAGCCGGTTGTTGCGGTTGATCACCCGCCGGTAGAGGTCGTTCAAGTCGCTGACGGCAAAACGGCCTCCATCCAGCTGCACCATGGGCCGCAGCTCCGGGGGGAGCACCGGCAGCACGGTGAGGACCATCCACTCCGGTTTATTGCCGCTGCGCCTGAGGGCCTCCACGACCCTTAAGCGCCGGGAGGCCTTCTTCCGGCGCTGGCCCGAGGTGGAGGTGATCTCCCCCATCAGCTCCTGGCGCAGGGCATCCAGGTCCATATTCTCCAGGATATCCAGGACGGCCTCGGCCCCCATGCCGGCCTCGAACAACTTGCCGTGCCTGTCCTTGAGGTCTCGATGGCGGCTTTCGGTGAGTAAGGCCCGGGGCACAAGGCCCCCGATGTCCTCGATCCGGCGGCTAAGCTCCGCCTCCACCTCCCGCTTTTCCTCGCTGAGGCGCTGCTGAATCTGGGTTACCTCTTTTACGGCCGCCGCCCTCTTCTTCTCTATCTTCTCCTGGGTTTTCCCTTTGGCTTCCCCGGCGGCCTC
>JAZFUS010000355.1:0-3094 GCA_036447315.1 Dehalococcoidia bacterium | reverse complement strand
TGGACTCGGGAATAAAGCTGTTCTTCTATTACTTTCATGAGCGGATGTGGAACAGATTGGGTTTTGGTAGAAGGAAGGCCGAAATAGTTGTCCTTCCCTGTGACAACGCCGGCCAGCCGATACCGCTGCCGGAACCGGCTGTATCTGAGGGCGCGGGGCACCTGAACGTACCCATCCCCGCACCCTGAAGGCCTTTTCTTCCGCCTGTTTTGTTCCTGTTTTAACGCCCTTTCCACGCTGAGCTATCCCCCGGCGGGGCCTTTTCCTCCGTCCGTACCGAGGTCCTATGTCTCCCCCCATGGCCCGGTTTCCCCCTTTTCACCGCCTCCCCGTTTCCCTATCTGCCCATTCCCGTACATGCCCGTTTCCGTGCATAATGATATAGAGGCGCCTTGACGCCCATGCACCGTGAGCATATCATCGGAGACAAAGAGGAGGTAGCCGTGGAATTTAAGAATCTCATCCTCAAGAAAAAAGACCGTATCGCTACCATCACCCTGAACCGGCCCCGGAGCAGAAATGCGGTCAATGCCGACCTGGCCGCGGACCTGGAAGTGGTCATGGCCGATCTCTATAAGGATGATGACATCCGGGTGGTGGTCCTCACCGGGGCCGGGAAGACCTTCTGCGCCGGGGGGGACTTTCAGTATGGCAAGCTGGGCTCCGGGGAGATAAACGTGGAGCTGGCCCATGACAACCGGCCCGCCTATGAGGATATGGCGAAAGGGAAATACCCCCCCGGATGGGTAAATACCGTTCTCCTCCCCCTGCTCCACCTGGACAAGCCGACCATTGCCATGGTCAACGGTTCGGCGGTAGGGGCGGGGCTCGACCTCAGCCTGGCCTGCGATATGCGGATCGGCACCCCCGGCACCCAATTCATCGTGGGTTTTACCCGGGTGGGCCTCCCCGATGACATGGGGGGCTGCTGGCTGCTGCCCAAGATAGTGGGCATGGGCAGGGCACTGGAGATCCTCTATACCAGCGACCCCGTGGCCGGGGAGGAGGCCCACAGGATAGGTCTGCTCAACAAGCTGGTGCCCGATGGGAGCCTCCAGAAGGAGACCCTGGCCTTCGCCACCAGGCTGGCCCAGGGGCCCCCCATGGCCTATCGCCTCATAAAATCCCAGGTCTACCGTTCGCACCAGTTCGATATGGAAACGGCCCTCATGGTAAGCATGTCCCTGGCCACCCACGCCCTCCACTCCCAGGACCACAAGGAAGGGATCAGGGCCTGGGCCGAGAAGCGGCCGCCGAATTTTCAGGGAAGATGACCCCTTTTTGACCCCTCCCCAACCCGGCTCTTTCGCCCTCCCCGGTGGCTGCCTGGCCTTGGATAAACCATTGACTCACCGGCGTCGGGGTGCTAGTCTCTATAGGGAAACCTGAATCCACCCCCAAGCCCCGCGGGACGGCCTGGCCGCTCTCCTGGGAAAGGGGTGGACGTGATTATTCTGCCCCTCGCTCTAAGGCCCCAGGGAATCTTGCTGCCCGGGCGCGGGCGGCACGGAACGGAGATGCCGGTTGGTCGACGATCAAAAAAGGGGCTTTTTTTTTGGCTGGTGGATAGTGGCGGGCGGCACCGTGGCCATGGCCATGAACGGGGGGCTCTACTTCTACGGTTTTGGCGCCTTCTTCAACTCCCTCCTCATAGAGTATGGCTCCAGCCGGGCCGCGTTATCGGGGGTGGTATCCCTGTCCCGCCTGGAGCACGGCCTGTTGGGACCGGTGGAGGGCTTCCTGGTGGACAGGCTGGGACCCCGCAGGGTAATGCTTTTTGGCGTCTTTCTTACGGGCTCGGGCTTCATCGTTTTAAGCCGGGCCCCCTCGCTGGTGAGTTTCTACGCCATCTATATCGGGCTTATCGCTTTGGGGTCCGGCATGGGCTTTTCCACCCCCGTGCTCACCGCCGTGAGCAACTGGTTCATCAGAAAGCGGGGCAAAGCCCTGGGAATTGTTCTATCAGGGGTGGGATTGGGGGGCCTCCTGATATACCCCCTGGGGTGGGTTATCGATGTGTACGGCTGGAGGACCGCATCCTTTGCCAGCGGCCTGGCGATATGGGCCATCTGCCTCCCCATTGTCCTGCTCATGAGGCACAAGCCCGAGCCCTACGGGTATCTGCCCGACGGCGGCATTCAGGGTCCCACCACCACGCCGTTGGCGTTGGAGACCGATTTCTCCGCTTCCCAGGCCATCCGAACCCGGGCGTTCTGGTTCATGTCCTCGGCCTTCGCCCTTCGCGTCCTGGTAACCGGGTCCGTGGCCCTGCATCTGAGGCCCTTTCTCCTGGATATCGGTTTCTCCGGGACAACGTCCTATGGCGCCCTGGGGTCGGTGGCCCTCATCAGCGTGGCGGGGAGATTTGGCCTGGGCTGGCTGGGGGACCGCGTCAATAAGAGGCTGATGCTATCGGCCCTTTTCGTCATCATGTCCGGCTCCCTCTGGCTCCTGGCCAACACCACCCAGCTGTGGCACGTGATCCTTTTCCTGGCGACCTATGCCCCTACCTATGGAGGCATGGCGGTCCTCATGCAGTCCATAAGGGGGGACTATTTCGGGCGAGCGGCTTATGGTACTATAATGGGTCTTATGGGTATGGTGCTGGCGGTGGGAACCATATTTGGGCCGTGGTTTGCCGGTTATGTCTATGACGTTACGGGCAGCTACCGGTTCGCCTTCAGCACCTTCGCCGTGGTGAGCCTTTTTGCCCTGTTCCTCATGCTGGGAGCCAAGCCGCCTCCCGCCCCCAACGGCGGGGAACCCGGCAAGGGGCAGGGCCTGCCGGCCCACTCCGGCAACGGCCACTAAAGCGCCAGAAGGAGGGAACAATGTTTTCGGACGCTCACACGCACCTCACCGGATCGCCGGTGGGGGGCCCCCTGGAACCGGTGGACCTGGAGGCGGTACTGCGGCAGGCCCGGGATATCGGAATGACCGTGATCCTGGCCTCCAGCTTCGACCTTCCCAATTCGGGCAAGACGGCGCAACTGGCGGCCACCGAGAAAGAGGTCTATGCGGCCATAGGTCTCCACCCCTGGGTGGCCACCACCATAGATGAGGATACCTATCAGGGCTTCCTGGCTCTGGCCCG
>JAZFUS010000354.1:0-5467 GCA_036447315.1 Dehalococcoidia bacterium | reverse complement strand
CTCCGCCAGGCAGGCCATCCGGCACCCGGGGTACTCCCGGCCCAGGTGGCAGCGGTAGCAATAGGGCGCTTTGATCTTGACGCCCTTGAACAGCAGGGGCCGGTACATCTTGTGGAACAGGTCTATGCCGCCCACGCTGACTGCGCCGACGGTATCGCCGTGATAGCTGTTGACGAAGGACATAAAGCGGGTCTTGGAGGTGCGTCCCTCCCGGGACTGCTTCCGGAACTGGAAGGCCATTTTCAGGGCGATCTCCACCGCGGTGGACCCGCTGTCCGAGTAGAAGACCTTCTCTAGATTATCCGGGGCGATCCCCACCAGCCTTTCGGCGAGCCTGATGGCCGGCACGTTGGACAGCCCCAGGAAGGTGGAGTGGGCGATGCCGGATAGCTGCTCGACTATGGCCCGGTCAATGTCCGCGTGGCGGTGTCCGTGAACGTTCACCCAGAGGGAGGATACTCCATCCAGGTAGCGGTTTCCCCGGACATCCTCCAGGTAGCTCCCCTGTCCCGCGGCTATGATGAGGGGCTCCTCGGCCAGCCAGTCCGACATCTGGGTGAAGGGGTGCCAGACATATCGCTTGTCCAGGCGCTCCAGCTCCTCGGGGGTATTATTCTGTGTCATAAGCTGTAACGGCTTCTCCTTCCGGGAAACGCCGCGCGTCCATTCATATCGCCGACAGGCATTTACCCGCCCTCTCAAAGGCCGCCAGGGCGTGATCGAGGTCCTGCCGCGTGTGGGTGGCCATTACCGTCGTCCTGATCCGGCAGTTGCCCTCGGCAACCGTGGGCGGGCGTATGCCCGTGGCCAGCACCCCTTCCTCCAGAAGGAGGCGGGACATCTCCAGGGTATGAGCGGCGTCCCCGATGACCACCGGGATTATCTGCGTTTGAGAGTTCAGGGTGTCATATCCCAGCCGGTTCAGGCCGTCCCGCAGGTAGCCGGCGTTTTCCTGCACCTTGAGGGGCAGGGAAGGGTCCGCTTCCAGCAGGGTCAGGGAGGCCAGGGCGGAGGCCACCACTCCGGCCGGCAGGGCTGTGGTGAAGATGAAGCTGCGCGAGGTGTTGATGAGGAACTCCACCAGCTCCCGGCCGCCCGTGGCGAACCCTCCCAGGGAGCCCAGGGCCTTGCTCAGGGTGCTCATGGCTATGGGGATGCGATGCTCCAGCCCGAAGAAAGCCACCACTCCCCGGCCTCCGGGTCCCAGGACCCCGGTGGCATGGGCCTCGTCCACCATCAAGAGGCACTCATACTTCTCCGCCAGGTCCACCAGACCCGGCAGGGGGGCCAGGTCGCCATCCATGCTGAAGACGCCGTCCACCACTATCAGCTTTTTCCCCGACCGGCCGGGGCCCGAGGCCCGGCGCAGTTTATCCTCCAGGGCCTCCAGGTTGTTGTGGGGGAAGACCGTGACCACGGCCCCGCTCAAGCGGCAGCCGTCGATGATGCTGGCATGGTTCAGCTCATCGCTGAATATGTGGTCCTTCCGGCCTACCAGGGCCGAGATAATCCCCAGATTAGCGGTGTAGCCGCTGGAGAAGAGCAGGGCGGCCTCCGCACCCTTGAAGGCGGCCAGGCGGCTCTCCAATGTCCGGTGGAAAGAGAGGTCGCCACAGATCAGGCGCGAAGCCCCACTTCCCGAGCCCCATTCCCGGACGCCCCGGACCGCCGCTTCTTTGGTATCGGGGTGTGAAGCCAGTCCCAGGTAGTTGTTGGAGCAGAGGTTCAGGACCCTCCTGCCCTCTATGGTGACCCAGGAGTCCTGGGCGCTTTCAATGGTCTGCAGTTGGCGATAGAGGTTTTTCCCCTTGAGAAACTCCAGGCGCCGGTGCAGGAAATTATAGGCCTTGCCGTCTGTGGGCATGTATATCCCTCCGGGTCGGGCCCCCACCATGTGGGGGAAGTGCTCCCGGCGACAGTGGTTTCGGGGTCCTTTGCCCCTCCCCGCCGCGGGCGATTCCGCCTTACATTGTATGCCACGACTCACGCCATTTCAAGAATCCCCCCGGCTGGATATGTTCACCGCCGGCTCCCTGTGCTAAAATGGCGTGGTCGGCGTGATTGACCCCCGGGCGGGCCGCATATCACCGGTGGTATATGGGCTCTAGGGCCGGGGGTCCGAATCTTTATAACGAAGGGAGACGATTATGGCCAAGGAGACCATCGCACCGGAGAACGTCCACCGGGCTCGGGGCTATGCCCATGCCATCAAGGTGGGCAACACCATCTATGTCGCGGGCCAGACGGGCATGGATATGGAGGGCAATATCATAGGGGGGGACTGCTCCGCTCACGCCTTTCAGGCGTTCGAGAACATGAAGCGGGTCCTGGAGGCGGCCGGGGCCACCATGGCGGATGTGGTCAAGCTCAACTATTACTTCACCAATATCGCCGAAGACCTGCCCAAGATCGGCGATGCCTATCGCCAGTATTTTGGCCGGCAGCACCCGGCGGCCACGGCGGTCCAGGTGGGCGGGCTGGCCTTCCCGGGGATGCTCCTCGAGGTGGAGGCCATCGCGGTAACGGACTGACCGGGTCTCGGGGTGGCCGTTCCGGGCGATAAGGTGATAAGGTCCCTGGCCGGAGGGAGGCCCGGGGCCCCGGGCTTCAGGCGCCGGTATCTCGCTTGGCCTCGTCCCAGAGGGCGTTCTGCTCCTCCGGGGAGAGGCTCTGAAGCTGAAAACCCCGCTGTTTACATAGCTCCTCCATGAAGGAGAAGCGGCGGCGGAACTTGTCGCCGGCCCGGCGCAGGGCGGTCTCGCTATCGATATTCCAGCGCCGGCCCAGGTTGGCCAGGGCGAAGAGGAGGTCGCCGAACTCCTCCTCCCTGTCTCCGGGAGTGGGGGCCGCTGTCATCTCAGCGGCCTCCTCGGCTATCTTGTCCAGGATGTCCTCCCTATCTTCCCAGTCGAAGCCCGTGGCGGCGGCCCGCCTCTGAAGCTCCTGGCCGCGGGCCAGGGCGGGCAGATGCCGGGGCACCCCGTCGAGGGCCGAGGACTCGGCTTCTGTCTCCTCACGCTTGAGCTCATCCCAGTTATGCAGGACCTCACCGATGGAGTTCACCTCCACGGAGCCGTAAACATGGGGATGGCGGTGGATGAGCTTGGTGTTGATGGTCCGGAACAAGTCAGGGAGTTCGAATTCCCCGGCCTCGGAGGCGATTTGGGCCAGGAGCATTATGTTCATCATGAGGTCGCCAAGCTCTTGACATAACTGTTGAGGGTCCGCCTCGTCCAGCGCCTCCAGCACCTCGTAGCACTCCTGAAGGAGGGGGCCCCGCAGGGAGGAATGGCTCTGCCGGCGGTCCCAGGGGCAGCCCTGGGGGCCGCGCAGGTGGGCGACGATATCCCTCAGGGCGTCAAAACTACCCAGGTCCTGGGGCGGGGGGTCGGCGGGCGGCATGGAGGGCCTTACCGGTCCTATCCCGTGACCGGACCGGGGCCGGTAATAACGCCGGGGCCGGTGATAAGGCCCGGGATGTGCTCCAGGGGTCTGACCATCTTCATGGATAGGGCCCCGGGCTCGCACTTGAGGACGCAGACGCCACAGCCGAAGCACCGCTCGGGGTCCACGAAGGCCTTGAGCCTCTTGGAGCCGGGCACTTTCTGCATCTCTATGGCGTCGAAGGGGCAGCGCTCCACGCATGTCTGGCAGCCGTCACATTGGGCCTGGTCCACCCCGGCCTCGAAGCGGCTTTTGGCCAGGCGCGTGGCCGCGGGGACGGCCTCACCCAGCAGGGGCACCCAGTCGATGCAGCAACACTGGCAGCAGTTGCACATGTACCGCGAGCCCGAGAAGCTGGAGTTTATCCAGGTATGGACCTGACCCTCGTCCTCGGCCTTATCCGTGAGGGCCAGGGCCTCTTTATAGTCGACCCTTTTCCCCGACTCCCGGGCGAAACAGCTCTCGGCCGCCTTGTCGAACATGAAACAGGTGTCCAGCGCCCCGCCACAGTTCCCGGCCTGGAGGCGGCAGGGGCAGTCTATCACGGCGATGGCCGTGGGGACCTTTAGTATCTGCGCGGTATCCTCGACGGGGTTCACACCGGGGATGCCCACCAGGGATTTTCGGGCCGGGATCACCCGCTCTTCGGGCTGCGGCTTCCGGAGGTGTTCCACCGCCAGCCCGGCGTAGTATTCCTCCCGGCAGAAATCGTCCCACAGGCGCACCAGCTCCGCCCCCCGGTCCCCGTCCTCGTAGTGCGCCGTCAGCGTCAGGAAATAGGTCATGTACGCGGTGCCGGGGAACCGGTAGTCCTGGCGGGTCTCCACGTCCCGGCACCCGACGACCCCCATCCGGAACAGTCCGTCCAACTCGCGTTGGACCGACTCGAGACCCAGCCCCAGTTTCTCCGCCAGGTCCTTGGGGGGCAGGGGCAGCTCCCCCACCAGCCGGGCCTGGTCGGGGGTCATGAGGAACTCCAGGATGCGGCGGTAGCGCCCCGAATCGGGGTATTTGTGCCGGGTGGCCAGGGGCATATAGGGGTCCGCTTGTCCGCTCAAATCTCACCTCGAGGCGTGATGGCTTCCTCCGGGACTAGGCCGCGGCCGGGATGTGCTCCGGCGGCCTGACCATGCTCATGGTCAGGGCCCCGGGCTCGCACTTGAGGACGCAGACGCCGCAGCCAAAGCATAGTTCAGGGTCCACGACGGCCTTGAGCCTCTTGGAGCCGGGCACCTTCACCATCTCTATGGCGTTGTACTGGCAGCGGTCGATGCAGGTCTGGCAGCCATCGCAGGGCTCCTGGTCCACCCGGGCCTCGAAGCGGCTTTTGGCGTGCCGCTGCTCCAGGGAGACCTTGTGCTCGACCAGGGGCACCCAGGCCACGCAGCAGTCATCGCAGCAGTTGCACATGAAGTTGCTCACCATGGCGTCCGTGTTTCTCCAGACGTGCACCAGCCCCGAGTCCTCTATCTGGTCCACCAGGTCCATGGCCTCCTGGTAGGACAGCTTCCGGCCCGAGCCCCGGACGGTGGCGTATTCGGCGGCCCTCCCGAACTGGAGGCAGACATCCACCATCTTGTTACACTTCTGCTCGCGAAGGCGGCAGGTGCAGGGGGCGGTGGCGATGAACTCGTTGAACTTGAAGATCTCCCTGACGTCCTCCTGGGGCAGGATGCCGGGTATGTCCTTGATGGAGTTGTAGGCGGGGACCACCCGCTCCCGGGGCTGTTCGTGGGAGGCGAATTCCTGGGCATAGCGCGGGAACCACTCCTGGTGGGCGAACTCGTTCCACAGCTTATGGTATTCCGCGGCCTTCGCGCCATCCATGACCCTGTTGGTCAGGGTGGCATCGTGGAACTGCTCCACGCTGCGGTTGAAACGGTACCCCTCCCGGGTCTGGAAGTTTTTGGGGATGATGACCCCCATGAGGAAGAGGTCCTCCAGCTCTTTTTTAACGGCCTCGGGGTCCATGCCGGCCTTCTGGGCCACCTCCTCGGTGGGGGCGGGCAGCATGCCGACCAGC
>JAZFUS010000353.1:0-3823 GCA_036447315.1 Dehalococcoidia bacterium | reverse complement strand
CTGGGTGATGTTCACCGCCTTGTTGCCCACGCCGTCGACCGTCTTGCCGGCTATCTCCACGCCGAACTGGAATTGGAGATTTCCGTGGAGGGTCTCGAAGTTGGAGTTCCTGATGGCCTCCATGACCTTGGCCCGGTCCAGGGTCCCCGCCGTTTCCACCCCCCTGGCCAGGGTTTCCAACGCTATGAAACGGATGGAGGCATAGGAAGAGCCCACACCGAAGGGGTCGGTCTGCCCGATACCCTCCCGGATCGCCCGGTACATCTGCCACTTGCCCTTCTTGAACAGGGCCTCATGGGTTATGCCCACAATACCCTGGCCCGCCTTCTCCCCGGCCATGTCCCACCACTTGGGGTTGAGGGTGGCATGGGGCATACTGAAGTTCGCGGGGTTGAGCCCCAGCTCATAGGCCTGCTTGGCTATGGCCGCATCCGTGCCCGCCCAGCCGGCAACGTAGAGCACATCGGGGTCCAGGCCCTTCAGCTTGGAGATAAGGGCGGAGAAGTCCGAGGACCCGGGGGGCACGGTCTCATTGGCCACCAACTGGAGGCCGGCGATACCGCCATGGTTGGCACCGCCCCAGCCCACATCCATGGTATGGGGGGTGTTCTCGCTGACCACGGCCACCGTCTTGGGCTGGGGGATGGTCCCATCGTCTATGAGGGCTTTCAGCATCTTGTAGTAGGCCTCAGCCCACTGGGGGGCCGGCATGTCCACCCCCACCAGCCACTGGAAGCCCCGGGCATAGATACTGGGGCTGTTGGCCTCAATAGCCACCATGGGGATGCCGTACTTTTCCGCCACGGTGGAGGCCTTGATGGTGATGGGGCTGGAGGCGGGCCCGAAGAACAGGTGCACCTTGTCGGTGGTGGCCAGCTTCTCGTAGAGCTCCACCGACCGGTCGGCGTTGCTGCCGTCGTCATATACGATGAGCCTTACCGGGATCTTGGCATCATATTCCTTGACATAGATGCCACCCTGCTGGTTCACCGCCCTCTCCCACTCCAGCATAAACAGCTTGGTCGTGGGGCCCCACTCTATGGAGAAGCGCCCGGTGAGGGCTACGGTGCCCCCGATCAGTATAGCATCGGGCGCCGCCGGCTTGGGAGCCGGGGCGGGAGCGGGCGCCGGGGCGGGAGCGGGGGCGGGGGCTGGAGCCGGGGCGGGGGCCTCCTTTTGACAGGCAACCGAGGCCACACCTCCCATCAGCACCAGAGCCAGAAAACTGTACAATAACCTGGTCTTCATCTACTGTCCTCCTTTTATTTTTTTCAGGACCCTGAAGACTTTCCACCTCTTTAACTTGACTCCTTAAAGGCCCAGATAGGACCTCTTGACAATCTCCGAATTGGAAAGCTCCGAGCTGGTTCCTTCCAGTACGATTCTCCCCGATTCCAATACATAGGCCCTCTGAGCGATCTTGAGGGCCTGGGCAACATTCTGCTCCACCAGGAGGATACTGACCCCCTCCTCGCCCAGCGTCTTGAGGCTGCGAAAAAGCTCCTGGACCAACAGGGGCGATAGGCCCAGGGAGGGTTCGTCCAGGATAAGGAGCCGCGGCCGCGACATCAATGCCCGGCCGATGGCCAGCATCTGCTGCTCCCCCCCGCTGAGGGTACCCGCAGCCTGGGTATGGCGCTCTTTGAGGACGGGAAACAGGGAATAGACCCGCTCCATGGAGCTCCGTATATGAGAGCCAGCCCCGGGGGTCGAGGCCCCCAACTCCAGATTTTCCCGGACCGACATATCGGGGAAGATGAGCCTTCCCTCCGGAGACACGCTTAACCCCAGCTTTACGGTGCGGTGCGGAGGCATCCCCGTGATCTCGAGACCCTCGAAAAAGATAGCGCCCGCGCGGGGCTTCAACAGCCCCAGGATGCTCTTGACCGTGGTGGTTTTACCCGCTCCATTGGGACCGAGGAGGCAGACGGTCTCCCCGGCCCCTATCTCCAGGGAAACCTGCCTCAATACGGGCACGATTCCGTAATAGACATCTATATCCCGGACCTCAAGCACCCTCATCCCCCAGATAGGCGGCCACCACTTCCTTATGGCGGGCCACCTCCTCAGGGGTCCCCTCCGCCAGTTTGCTCCCGTAATTGAGGACAACGATTTTTTGGCAAATGGCCATGACTACCTTCATGATATGCTCGATGACCAGGAGGGTAATCCCGTACTTCTGCCTCAGCCCCGCCAATATTTCCAGCATCTCCTGGGCTTCCCCGGTGCTGAGGCCGGCCATGGCCTCATCCAGGAGCAGTAGCTCAGGACCCGTTGCCACCGCCCGGGCCAGCTCCAGCCGCCTCCTCTCGGCGAAGAGAAGGTCGCTGGCCAGGGCGCCGCCTCTGTGGTCCAGTTTGACCTCCCGGAGGACCCCCATGGCCTCCTCCCGGGCCTCACGCAGTCCGGATACCTTTTGCCCGCCCCGGCCAAACAAAAAGGCGGAGGCCACGTTGTCCCTTACGGAGAGTTGCAGAAATGGTTTGGTGAGCTGAAAAGTCCGGGCTATACCGCAGTGGCAGATATCACAGGCCGCATTCCCGGTTATATCTACCCCTTTGAACAGGATACTCCCGGAAGTGGGCTTTATGCCACAGATGACGCTGAACAGAGTGCTCTTGCCCGCCCCGTTGGGCCCGATAACCCCCACCACCTCTCCCCTCCCCACGCTGAGGTCCACTCCAGTCAGCGCCTGGACACCCCCGAAGTTCTTGGTTACCCCTCTTACCTCAAGAAGCTGCCCTGACATCATCTATCGCGCCCTTCCATAAATAGACTGGCACTCTCAAGAATCGCCCCATCTTAGCCCCAAACCCCTCTTTTGTCAATGACAAAGCCAATCGCTTTTTCCAATCTGAAAAAAAAAGTCCCTGGGGGGCTTGATTTTTTGATACTACTTGCATTATCATAGGAAACTGATGGTCGTAGCCATCAAGTCGGACCAGGAGGAACGCCATGTTGAAGAAGGTATTGTTTATTGGACTGGTAACCATCGTGGTAGGAATGGGCCTGGTGATACCGGCCCTGGCCAAGACGGACCTGCCCCCCAGTGCCACACCCACCCTGACCGCCGATGCGGCCGCTACATCAGCGGCCAGCCTGGTGGTGACCCCGGGGATACTTACGGTGGACGGGAGGTCCATGCCCACGGTCATTATGGGCGCCGGTTTCCCGGAGCAGCAGGATATCGCCATCCTGATCCACGCCGGTGGGGTAGTCTCCGACATCAGCTACCTGATGAAGCCCCCGGCCAAAGCCAACGAGTTCGGCGCCTTCGCCGGCGACATGACCCTGTTCGCCAGGATGTACGGCAGGAAACTTCTCCCCCCCGGCGTCTACACACTCAGCGCCGTGGATATGGACGGGAACACCCTGGCCACTGCCCCCCTCTGGCTCGTAGAGCCGCCAGCGGAGGAATAGTCTCCAGAGCGGGTTTTTTGCCCGCTGACTAAAGTATGCTAGGCCGCTTTTTCTGAAACGGCCCTGGTACTACGTAAAGATCGATGGGAGTCCTTCCGAGAAGGACTCCCATCACCTGTTCCCGAACCGGTCATCCGGACACATAAGCCCCCGGTATCGGGCCTCGGTGAATGCTGCGAAAAAGGGGTTCCCTGAACTACACATCCGCCACAGAAGCCCCCTTGGCAAAGGGCCCAGGCGGGGACAGCGGAGAATAAAGGCCTGATGGGGCCGCAACTGTATAAGGACTCTCCCAGCCCTTCACTGGCCCACATATCCGCCACAGAAGCCCCCTTGGCAAAGGGCCCAGGCGGGCACAGCGGAGAATAAAGGCCGGATGGGGCCGCAACTGTATAAGGACTCT
>JAZFUS010000352.1:0-2263 GCA_036447315.1 Dehalococcoidia bacterium | reverse complement strand
GGGCGCGGGCGGGACCGGTTTTCTGGCTTCCCCGGCTGCCTGGGGGTCACCACTACGGGACGGTGCCGGAGCCAAAGCCCACAGCCTCAGCCGCATTCAAGTCGACCCAATATATCATACCCCTTCCGGTAAAGCAAACATTTTGAATATGTCTCCGAAACATAGGGCTTTTTGTGGCGTATACCTATTGACATGGATCGAAATATCCACTAGACTTCGTTTCGTTTTCTACTATACACCTGGAAAGGAGCCGATCGATGAGAAAGTTAATCATGTTGGGATTTGTACTCATGCTGGTTTCCGTGGTGGCCGCCTGCGGTGAGGACCTGAAGCCCCGGGTGAGTGCCCTGGAGGCGGAGAACACCGCGCTCAAGGGACAGGTCCAGATGCTGGAGGAACAGGCCGGCCCGCCCCCCGCGTTCCTGGACCGCCTCTATCCGCCCCAGGCCCCAGCCCCGGTCCTCTTTATAAACATGATGGCTATGGAAGGTGCCTTCACGGGATTGCTCACGGACCTGTTCGAGGAGGACTTCGGGAATTTGGCCGGGGATATGGAAGCGTTCAAGGCCGCGTATATCAAGATCCGCACCGAGGTAGTGCCCGAGTGGCAGGACCTCATGCCCCTGGAGCCCCTAGACGCTCTGGAGAAGGCCCTGGGCACCGGGGACCCGGGCCAGATCATGCCGGCGGTGGGGGGTGTGGGGGCGGTGTGCGGCAAGTGCCACGGCCTCTATGAGATAAAAGTGAAGCAGAAATACACCTGGCCCAGTTTCGCGGAGGTGAAGCTGACCGACCCCTTGACCCAGCAGATGCTCCCCTGGGCCGACTACATGCTGGGCGTGGCCGTCACCTTCAGCGGCATCGGGCACAACCTCCAGCAGGGGCAGATCGACAACGCGAAGAAGAGCTTCCAGGCCTTCAACGCCCGGTTCGATACCCTCCGCAACGGGTGCGAAGAGTGCCACGACACCGACAGGACCTATTTCGTGGACAAGAATGTCCAGGACAAGATAGACGCCCTGGGCCAGGCCCTGGAGGCCACACCACCCGATGGGGCTGCCATCGGCGGCCTGATGCAGGCGATCGGCGGGGAGTCCTGCGGCAAATGCCATTTGGTGCACCTCCCCGCCGCCATGGCTCAGAGAGGGTGGCGGGAAGCGGCGGAATAAAGCCCTGATTCCCGGCACCGACTTTCCTTAGTATAGAAAAGGCCCCCCCGATGAAAAACGGGGGGGCCTTTTTCCTTTCAATGTCCCGCCTTGACATCACCCACCAGAGGTGCTAGTTTGCCTTGGAGAGAGGCTACCCGGGAAGCGTAAGGAGGCCAATCATGGACCTGGCAGGAAAGTCGGCCCTGGTGACGGGAGGGGGATCGGGCATCGGCCGGGCCATATCCCTGGCCCTGGCCGGGGACGGGGCGGATATAGCCGTCATCGATATGGACCTGGCCCGCGCCGAAGGGGTGGCCGCGGAGGTCCGGGAACTGGGCCGCCGGGCGCTGCCCCTGAAGGCCGATGTGACCCGCCCCGATGAGGTGGACTCCATGACGGCGAGGGCGTGGGAGGAGTTCTCCGGCATCGATATCCTGGTCAATAACGCCGGAATCGGCCCCGATGTCGTCGCCCTGGCCGATATGACCACGGAGCAATGGCAGCGGATGATGGACGTCCACGTGAACGGCGCCTTCAACTGCACCCGGCGCCTCATCGGGAGGATGAGAGAGCGGAAGGGGGGACGGGTTATCAATATGAGCTCGATAGCCGGCCTCTCCGGAGAGAGCCACGTTGTCCACTACTGCACCGCCAAGGCGGCGCTGGTGGGCTTCACCATGGCCCTGGCCAGGGAGGTGGCCCGCTACGGCATTACCGTCAATGCCATCGCTCCCGGGATGATCGAGACCCCCATGGCAGCCGCCCTGCCCTCAAGGTTGTTGGAGAGCATGATCAAAGCCACACCCATGGGGCGAATAGGGCAGCCGGAGGAGATAGCCCATCTGGCCGCCTTTCTGGCCTCGGACCGTGCCGCCTACATCACCGGCCAGGTCATCAGCCCCAACGGCGGATACTATATGTAGGGGGAACTACCCCTCCCCCTTTTCAGGAGCCTTGGCGAATGTGGCAGAGCTTTTTTGACCTGGGCGCGGACCTCGCCCGGCACAATCTACGCCTGTATGGCATCGTGGGGGTGGCCACCATGGCCCTCCTGGGCCTGGCCTTGAGCTTTTTCTGGGAGGGCATTTTCTCGCTCCTCAAGCTGAAACCCA
>JAZFUS010000351.1:0-3795 GCA_036447315.1 Dehalococcoidia bacterium | reverse complement strand
GTTCCCGGAGGGATGAGCGGTTCAACGGGCAGATCGCCAACACGGTGTTTCAGGTCGCGTCCGAGCCGCCTGTTATCGGCGTCAGCATCAACAAGAAGAACCTGACCCATGAGTTTATCGCCGAGAGCAAGGTGTTCACCGCCTCTATCCTCTGCCAGGACACACCCATGTCCTTCATCGGCCGCTTTGGCTTCCATTCGGGCAGGGACACGGATAAATTCGATGGCATCGGTTTTATTATCGGAGAGACCGGGGCCCCGGTGGTCACCGACTATGCCGTCGCCTATCTGGAGGCCAGGGTGGTCCAGGAAATAGACGTGGGGACCCACACCCTTTTCATCGGTGAGCTGGTAGGGGCCGATGTGATTGGGGACGGCCCGTGTATGACCTACGATTACTATCATCAAATCAAGAAGGGCGCGACCCCCGAGACGGCTCCCAGCTATGTTGCGGAGATCAAGGACACGGCGCCCCAAAAGGGAAAATACCGGTGTACCGTCTGCGGCTATATTTACGATCCGGAGAACGGCGATCCCGATGGCGGGATAGGCCCCGGGACACCCTTCGGGGAGTTACCCGAAGATTGGGTGTGCCCCTCCTGCGGGGCGGCCAAGGACCAGTTCGAGCCGGCGTAGGGGTGATGAGCAATACCGGAGGAGATGCAGGATGAAGCCAAGGGAGATAAGGCCTAAAATCCACACGGTGGGGGCCATCCACTGGGACGCCCGGTTATTCGACGCCCTGATACCCCTTCCCGATGGCACCAGCTACAACTCCTATCTGGTCCAGGGCAGCGAGAAGACGGTCCTCATCGATACCGTGGACCCTGCCATGGAGGGGGGCCTGGCGCATAGCCTGGACCAGCTGGGGGTCCGCAGTATAGATTATGTGGTGGCCAACCACGCGGAGCAGGACCACTCCGGCTCAATTCCCATGGTCCTGGGGAAATACCCCGAGGCAAAAATCGTCACCAACACCAGGTGCAAAGGGATGCTCATCGACCTGCTGATGATTCCCGAGGATAGGGTTATCACGGTGGAGGATAGGGAGACCCTTTCCCTGGGGGACAGGACCCTGGAGTTCGTCTTTACCCCCTGGGTCCACTGGCCGGAGACGATATCCACCTATTTAAGGGAGGAGAAGATACTCTTTTCCTGTGATTTCTTCGGCGCCCATCTCGCCACCACCGAGCTGTATGTCGCCGACGAGTGGCAGGTCTACCAGGCGGCCAAGAGGTACTTTGCCGAGATTATGATGCCCTTCCGAACGAACATTCAGAGGAACCTGGAGACGCTAAAGGGCTACGATATCGAAATCATAGCTCCCAGCCACGGCCCCCTGTATGACCGGCCGGGGTTTATCATGGAGGCCTACCGTGATTGGGTCTTCGGTGAGCCGAAGAATATCGTGGTCTTACCCTATGTGACCATGCACGGCAGCACCTTTCGGATGGTGGAATATCTCACCGAGGCCCTGGTCCAAAAGGGCGTCATTGTGAAGCCCTTCGACTTGAGGGTGACCGACTCCGGGAAACTGGCCATGGCCCTGGTGGATGCCGCCACACTGGTCCTCGGGGCCCCCACCATGCTGGCCGGTTCGCATCCCAGCATCGCCTATGCCGCCTTCCTGGTAAACGCCCTGAGGCCCAAATTGAAATTCGTTTCCATCATCGGCTCCTATGGCTGGGTGCCGGGGACCAGGGACCAGCTCACCGGCATGCTCTCGGGTCTGAAAACAGAGCTCCTGGAGCCGGTTTTCAGCAAAGGGGTCCCCAAGGAAGCGGAGTATAGCGCCCTGGATACCCTGGCCGAGACCATCGTCCAAAAGCATCGGGAGAGCGGCTTCGCCTGACGGCGGTAAGGCCCGGGCCCGACTCACCTCAGGGCGCCTAAGTTCTGAAGTTGTTCCGCCACGCTCTCCAGGCCCAGCTCCGTCAGCTTGCTCTTTTTGGGCAGGCCGGTCTCTACGTCAAATCCCCGCGCTTCATAGTAATCATCCAGGCATCTGCCGAGGTAATCGGCGGCTTTCATGCCCTTGCCCACGCCCGATGGGCAGGGCTCATCCATCCAGCGCCCGTGCAGGGTGTCATCCTTTCGGGCCAGGCCGAGCCGGGCGTTGAAGGCCTTTTCCAGGCAGACGATTCGTGCCCCGCACCTCAAGATTTCCTCCCGGTCCATGTCCATCCCGGTGGCGGCGGAGAAGAGAGGGCCGTAGTCCTCCAACCCCATGGCCAGTCTCGGATTCCTCTTCAGGGACAGGGACAGGACGTTGAACATGCACCCGCCCAGGGAATTGGTGACGGCCTCAAAGTCCTCGTGATACTTGGCGCTCATGCCCTTGCCCTCCGGGGAGGTGGGCACACCCGCATGGGGCGAACCGAAAAGCCTTTCCGCCACGTCCTGCCGCGATTGCTTGTCCACCTGGCCGTGGGCCTTCAGGTGGTCGCAGCCCCGGGTGGAGATGGCGTAGGCCAGGGCCCACCCGGGGAATCCCCGGACGTCCTCCACCTCCGTCATGCCCTTGGAATGGCAGACATAGCTCTCGGCCCCCCGGCCTATCTTCCTGGCGGTGGCGACCGTCCCCTCCGCCAGGAACACGCCCAGGTCGCGGCCCCGGGCGATCTTCTCCACGGTATCCTCTATGACCTCGACGTCCCCCCACAGAAGCTTGGCTCCCTGGGTATCGTCCCCGGTTATGATGCCTCTCTGCCACAGCTCCATGAGCAGGCCCAGCGTCGTGCCCGTTTCGGTGGCATCCAGCCCGTACCGGTTGACCAGGTTCTGAAAGTGGAGGATCGCATCCAGGCTGTTGACGCCGATGTGAAAGCCCATGGCATCCATGACGATGAACTCCGGCTTGGAACCGGTTTCGCCTGCGTAGCGCCCGTCCCCGATCCGCCACCAGTGGCAGCAGTGGACGGGGCAGCCCATGCTGCAGGAGGTATTCTTCAGGGCGTACCTCTCCAGGAACCTGTCCGGGTCCACATCGTCGATTTTGTCAAGGACTGTATCCTGGTAGTTTCTCACCGACAGGCAACCCAGGGCCTGGTAAGAGGTAACCAGGCCCGTGGTGCCATATTTGGCGAAGCTGGCTACACCCGGGGAAACCCTCATGTCCAGGGCGTGCTTGATGGTCTCGGCGAAACTTAGCAGCTCTTCGGGCCGGGCCACCTCGACGGGCCCCGAGCCGCGAACGGCTATGGCCTTGAGGTTCTTGGAGCCCATGACGCAGCCGGTGCCCGTCTTGGCGGCCGCCCGGTAGCGGTCGAACATGATGGAGGCGAACCGCACCAGGTTCTCACCCGCCGGACCGATGCAGGCCGTCGAGACATCACGGCCCAGCTCCTCCGCCAGGATGTCGTTTGCCTGGTAGACGTCCCGTCCCCAGAGATGGGATGCGTCCCTGATGCTGACCTCGTCCCCATCGATCCAGAGGTAGACGGGCTTTGCCGCCTGTCCGTGAATAACGATATGGTCATAGCCCGCGAATTTCAGACGGGTGCCCCAGAAGCCCCCGCTGTTGCTATCGCCAAAGTTGCCGGTGAGGGGCGACCGGGTGGTGACATGGGTCCGGTTTCCCAGGGGAATAACCGTGCCCACCAGGGGCCCCACCCCGAAGATGAGCCTGTTGGCGGCGCTCAAGGGCTCCACCTCGGGGCCGACCTCATTCCACAGGATCCAATCGTTTATGCCGCTGCCCCCCAGGAACCGGGCCCCCCACTCGGGAGGGAGGGGCTCTTTGGTTATCTTGCCCTGGGTCAGGTCCACCCTGAGGATTGTGCCCGCCCACCCATAG
>JAZFUS010000350.1:0-4862 GCA_036447315.1 Dehalococcoidia bacterium | reverse complement strand
GAAACTCTGATAGGACAGGGCCCGGCCGACGACTATTCGAGCCGAGCCCGAGGCGAGCTGGTCCAGGCTGAGAGACCGCATGAGGGCACAGCCCTGCCCGGTAGGTGTGGTGCCCGTGGTGAACAGCGGGGAGCGGGACGGGGTCCCCGTAGAGGGGTCCCCGGCGGCGTCCGAGGCGTAAAGCAGGCCGGGGAGGAGAGACAGCAGGAGCGCCAGAATGAGCGCCGCGGGTAACCGTTCCCGGAAAACCTTCGCCGGTGTTAAACCCGGCCCTGTGGCGGCAAACCTAAACACCGGCGGGGTTGACCTCCACCGTGCCCTCGGTAGCATTAAGTTTTACATAATCGCCCGTCTTGATAGCCTCCAGGGGATTCACATTCAGCCTGTCCACCATGGGAATGTCGGCCATGATGGCGCTCAGGGCTACAGCCGGTTCGGCCTGGACGCAGATCATGCCCGCGGGAATGTTTCCCCTTTTCTTGGCCGCGTAGGCGATCATGGGACCCGCCGTTGAGCCCTTTCCCGAGACAAAGACAAATATCTTGCCCACCAGGCTCTGGCCCTCAAGCTCGTGTCCCCTGGTGGGGACCGTTCCGGTAGGTATATCCAGGTCGCCCAGGAAGGAAAAAAGGCCGTTGTAGACGATGGCCTCGCCCTCGGATTCCCCCGGGTTTATGGTGTGCCCCTGGAGCTTCATCTCGGTTCACCTCTCCACTTTCCCGTTAGGGCGGCGTCGATGCAGTCCGCCATATCACCGTAGAAAACCTGGGCCTCACTTACCCTGGGCGCATAGGCTGCCGCCTTGGTCGAGTCCGTGGCCACAGTTTTGATACCACTGCCGAAGTAGAGGAAGGGGTTGGCCGGCCCGCCGCAGTCATCCATCAGGAAACCGCCAGCCCCCTCGATGATACCGGCAAAACCCATACGCTGGGCCAGGAAGATCACCTGGCCGGGGGCGCCCACAAAGAGCTTCACCTCCGGGTGCACCCTTTTCCCCTCCAGGCCCCGGGCGATGCCGGCCACCTCGGCTATGGAGCAGTGGGGGCAGCCGAAGGTCACCAGGTCCACCTTTTCGCCCCTGGCGCTGCTCAGGTCCTCCCAGGTTTGCTTCATCTCCTTGGTACCCACCTCGATAACCTCTTCGGGCCGCCCGTTGCCCAGGGCCTGCTCCAGGGTGTGGGCCTCGGGGGTCAGCCCCACCATGTGGCAGAGGGCGACCGACCCGGAGCAGGGGAGGGCCGAACAGAGGTGCTTGCACTGCTCCAGGGACATGGTCTTCGGCAGGCCCTCGATGACCACGTTACGGCTCCCCGCCAGGCCGCCGATATAATAGCCCAGGGTGCCGTAGTCCACCTTGGTGAGGGCGCCCGCGTCCAGGCCGGTCAGCTTGACGTGGACCTGGGCGTACCTGTTTTCCGGCATGAGCAGCCCCATATAGGGGGTCCGCCCGGTGACGGCGCTGGCCAGGGCCGCGGACATGGCCTCCCGGTTCGTCCTTGCCCCCAGCATGGAATTGATAAAGACCTCGGCCGAGGACTCCATCCAACTCACCGTGTCATGCATCTTGGGCAGGCTTCCCACCATATAGGGGGCGCAGGTGTCCGTCAGGTAGAAGCCCATCCTCTTGGCGATATCGACCCGGCCCTGGTACTGGCGGACCTTGGCATCGATGTCGAAGTCCACGGAGATGCCCAACTGCTTCAGGTGGCAGGGGCTCTCCAGGGGGGCTTCCGTGGTCACAAAGGTCCTGGCCGTGGCCCCCTCCGTCATGTCCCTGAGGAAACTGTAGGGCCCCTCGATCATGACGTGGGCGCTGGCCACCTCGGCCAGCCGCTCGGCATCGAAGGCGTTGCCATATTTCATCAGGAGGTCCATGGCCCTCTGCGCACCGGGCCCGGATTCCCCCGCATGCATCCGCTTTTCCTCGTCGGTGAGAAACATGGAAGGCCCCCTTTCGCCGGTCCCCCTTGAAGTGACCATACAGCCTGGTAAAACCACTGTCAAGTTTTCTCTTTGTAGCTGAAAATTGCTTGTGAAGGTTGCCCGGAGCGGTTATACTCAAGGCCATAATCGGTTTGTCACGGGGAGGGAACCAGATTGGCAGCATTCGCCTATGCCGGGAAAATATTAAGGGTGGACCTTGACTCGGGTGAGACCAGCGACATCCCCACCGATGCCTATGCCTCCAGGTTCCTGGGGGGGAGAGGGATTGCCCTGAAAATACACTGGGATGAAGTCCCGCCGGAGGTGGGGGCCCTGGACCCGGAGAACCGCCTGGTATTCGCCACCGGCCCCCTGGGCGGGCTTCCGGCTATCGGGGGTTCCCGGTGGCAGGCCTCGGGGAAATCACCGGTGTCGGACCCGGAGCAGTTCAATTATTGCAACCTGGGAGGGAGCTGGGGTGCCCACCTCAAGTTCGCCGGCTATGACGCGGTCGTGGTCCAGGGAAAATCGGAACGCCCGGTGTATATCCACATTGAGGGAAGCACGGTCCGTATAAAGGATGCCTCCCATCTCTGGGGGCGGGGCGCCATCGAGGCCCGGGGTATGCTCAAAGAAGAGCTGGGCGGCGATGTCAGGGTGGTCGATATCGGTGTGGCCGGCGAACATATGGTATCGCTGGCTTCGCTTCTGGCCGATGATGACGCCAGTGGCTCCGGCGGCCTGGGAGCTGTCATGGGCTCCAAGAACCTCAAGGCCATAGCGGTCAGGGGGACGGGCCGGGTGGCGGTGGCCGACCGGGAAAGGTTTAAGGAGCTAACCGAGTACTTCCGCGTGTTACGAAAAAGTGGATACGACCAGTCCCCCTTCGTGCAGCCCGGCCACAAGGCCAAGCGCGCCGGCTGCTATGGCTGCATAGACCACTGCATGAGGCGGACCTACCAGGCAGAGGATGGCGGTAAAGGAAAATTCATGTGCCAGGCCGCCCTTTTCTATCAGCCCCGGGCCCTGCGGTATTATGGGGAGTGGAACGACGTCAGCTTCCGCGCCACCAAGCTCTGCGATGAATACGGCCTGGACATCAATGCCGTGGACACCATGATTACCTGGCTCTCCCGCTGCTTCAGGGCGGGCCTTCTTACCGATGAGGAAACGGGCATCCCCCTCTCCGAAACGGGAAGCCTTAAGTTCATTGAATCCCTGGTAAGGACACTGGCGCTTCGGGAGGGCTTCGGAGAGATACTTGCCCGGGGGACAGTGAGGGCGGCGGAAGCGGTGGGGAAGGGGACCGGGGACCTGATTACCGATTACATTCACAAGGCGGGACAGAACGGCCTCTACGGCCCCAGAATGTATATCACCAATGGCCTTCTTTATGCCATGGAGCCCAGGCAGCCCATACAGCAGGTCCATGAGATAGGCCTGCTGGTCAACAGTTGGGTGGATTGGGTCCAGAAGAAGGAGGGCGCCTACGTGTCCTCCGATGTGTTCCGGAGCATCGGGCGGAGGTTCTGGGGCAGTGACATTGCCGCCGATTTTTCAACTTACGATGGCAAGGCCATGGCGGCGAAGATGATCCAGGACCGCCAGTATGCCAAGGAGAGCCTGGTTCTCTGCGACCTGCTCTGGCCCATTCTCGAAGTCGAGTCCTCGGAGGACCACCTGGGCGACCCCACCCTGGAGAGCCAGCTTCTCTCCGCCGCCACCGGGCGGGAGGTGGATGAGGTGGGCCTTAACCTGATTGGTGAGACCATCTTCAACCTCCAGAGGGCCGTCCTGGCCAGGGAGGGCCACCGGGGGCGGGGGAGCGACACCCTTCCCGAGTTTTGCCACTCCACGCCCATAGCCGTTCAATTTACCAACCCCTCATTCCTGGCGCCGGGAAAAGACGGCGAGCCCCACTCCAGGAAGGGGGCGGTGGTGGACCGGGAAAAGTTTGAGGGCATGAAGGATGAGTACTACGGGCTCCGGGGCTGGGACGTGCCCAGCGGCCTGCAGACCCGGGCCCGGCTCGAGGAATTGGGACTGGGGGATATTGTGTCCGACCTGGAGAAGAGAGGGTTGGTGGCTTAGTTGGGGCGCGGTCCGTTTGAGATGAAAAGATGAGTGAACCCCGAAAGCCCGGGGCCTCCAAGGGGATGGTGCTTCTGATTGCCTCCGCCGGGGCCTTTTTATATCCCCTGGACAACAGCATGCTCTACGTGGCGGTGCCTGAGATAGCCACTGTGATGGCGATCGACCCGGGCCTGGTGACCTGGGTACCCACCGCTTCCCTGGTAGCCATGGTAGCCCTTTTCATACCCTTCGGCCGGGTCTCCGATGTCTGGGGCCGGAAGCGGCTCTATGTGCTGGGAATGGTCGTCTCCATGGTATCCGCCGTCTTGAGCGGGCTTGCCCAGGATGTCTATCAATTGATCGGTCTGAGGCTGCTTCAGGGATTCGGGTCCTCCCTGATTGTGGCCAACTCCTGGGCCCTCGTCGCCGAGGCCTTCCCCCCCGGTGAGAGGGGCAAGGCCCTGGGCATCCACACCTTCGCCACCTTCCTGGGGCTGGCCCTGGGTCCGGTTATCGGTGGGGTCCTGGTGACCTACCTGGGCTGGCGCTCCATTTTCTTCTTCCTGGCGCCCGTGTATCTGGTGCCTCTGGCCCTGACCCTGATCAAACTACAGGGGACGGTCCCGTCCGGACGGAGCCGGGGCTATGATTTCCCGGGCTCCCTGTCTTTCATTGCAGGGTTCGTTATGGTCCTGGTTAGCCTCACCCTGGGCAGGACCCTGGGCTGGGGTTCGCCTCAGGCCATCGGGCTCTTCGCCTTGGGGGGTGGCCTGCTGGGCGTCTTTGTCTATATCGAGACCCGGGTGGCCCGGGAGCCCATGATGGACCTCAGGGTCTTTACCCGGCACAGGCAGTTTACCTATGGC
>JAZFUS010000349.1:0-4750 GCA_036447315.1 Dehalococcoidia bacterium | reverse complement strand
GCGAAGGGCTACGACTTCCGCTCGGGCAACGACACCGAAACGGCGCTCTACGCCTACCTCGAGTGGGGCGAGGACTGCGCCGAGCGTCTGGCGGGAATGTTCGCCTTTGCGATCTGGGACGAGCGCGAGCAGAAGCTATTCGCCGCGCGGGATCGTTTGGGAGTCAAGCCGCTCTACTTGACCCAGCAAGGCGGCAAGCTGGTCTTCGCCTCGGAGCTGAGCAGCCGTATTCTGCCGTCCGAGATTCCGGAGACCGTGGGGGCCATGCCCTCCCGGCCCGACCTGGAAAACCTGCCGGATGACACCGCTTTCCGGTCCCACCTCGTGTCCCACGAGCGGTTCTTAAAAGAGCACCTGGATACCCTCATGACCGAGGCCAGAGCCGCCGAGAAACACCTGACGGAGGCCAACCTCAGGCTGGTGGTCAGTGTCGCCAAGAAATATATGGGCCGGGGAATGTCCCTCCTGGACCTTATCCAGGAGGGTAACATAGGCCTCATCCGGGCGGTGGAGAAATTCGACTACCGCAAGGGGTATAAATTCAGCACCTACGCCACCTGGTGGATAAGGCAGGCCATAACCAGGGCCATAGCCGATCAAGCCCGGACCATCCGCATCCCCGTGCATATGGTAGAGACCATCAACAAGCTCCTTCGGACCAGCCGGAAGCTGGTCCAGGAATACGGGCGGGAGCCCACCAGCGAGGAGCTGGGCCTGGGAATGGAGATCACCCAGGAAAAGGTGCGGGAGATACTCAAGGTTTCCCAGGAGCCGGTATCCCTGGAGACTCCCATCGGTGAGGAGGAGGACAGCCTCCTGGGCGACTTCATCGAGGACCGCACCGCCCTTCCCCCCGCCGATGCCGCCTCCTACCAGCTCCTCAAGGAGCATATCGACGATGTGCTTTCCACCCTCAACCCCCGGGAGCGGCGGGTGCTGCAACTCAGGTTCGGCCTGGATGACGGACGCAGCCGCACCCTGGAGGAGGTGGGCAGGGAATTTGGGGTTACCCGGGAGCGGATTCGCCAGATCGAGGCCAAGGCCCTGCGCAAGCTCCGCCACCCCAGCCGCAGCCGCAAACTGAAAGACTACCTGGAATGAAGAGCTACCTCTGGTTCCTGGCCGGATTTGCGCTGTCCATCGTATTGACAACCGGGACCATACTCATCCTCATCACCCTCCCCTCCCGCCTTATCCCCACCGCCCCGCCACCCCGCGCGTCCTTTGTTCCCCCCGCGGAGCCGGGGCTGCCCCTGGAGGGCCGGGCCGAGGCGCACCTATACGATATGGAAATAGCCTCCGGCAGCCTGAGCGCCGCTTTGGATGCCAGCATCGCCGAAGGCTTTTTTAGCTCCATCGTGGCCCGGGAGCTGACCAGGATGGGGGAAGAGGGCGGCCTGCCCGTCCGGATAGAATCCCCGCGAATAGACCTCCAGGAGGACGCCTTCCGCCTGACGGCCCGGGTGGCCGGCAAGAACTTTCAGGCCCAGGGCGCCCGGCGGATCCCGGGCGATATATCGATAGCTGTTCATGATGTGGTGAGCTTCGAGGGAGGCTACCGTGCCCGGATGGAACTGGACCTGGGCGAGGACGTGGCAAACTCGCTGGTGGAATCGCAGCTTTCCCGGATCCAATCGATGGAGGAGCTTCCCCTGCGCCTGGAATCCCTCCGGCTGGCCTTCCGCCAAGAGGGCCTCATGGCCGTCGCACGGCTGGATGCCGGGGCTCTCGCCGTCGATGTGAGTATCCGGGCCAAGGTAGCGGTGGAGGCGGGGAAACCGAAGATCACCGTGGAGGAGCTGGACCTGGGGGTAGTGTCCCTCCCCTCCTCCCTGGTGGACCAGCTAAACTCAATGATAGAACGGGGCGTCACCTCCATGGAGACGCGCAACCTGCCCTTTCAAATCCTGGACATTACCCTGAGTGAGGGCAGGATGAACCTTCTCATCCAGGTGACGCTAGCGCAAAAGTGAGAGGCCGGATAGCCCCCTCTTTCCCTGCATCTGTTTTATAAGCTTCTGCATCTGCTTGAACTGATTCAACAGCTGGTTGATATCCTGGGGAGTGGTGCCGCTGCCCCGGGCGATGCGGCGCCGCCGGCTGCCCCCGATAATATCGGGGCGTTGGCGCTCCTCGGCGGTCATGGAGAGGATAATGGCCTCCACCTTCTTGAGCTGCTTCTCCTCAACGCCCTGAGGGAGGCGACGCATCAGCCCGGAGACCCCGGGAATCATCTCCGCCAGCTGCCCCATGGAGCCCATTTTCTTGATCTGGCCCATCTGCTCCAGGAAGTCCTCCAGGTCAAAGGTTGCCGCCTTGAGCTTCTTTTCCAACTCCAGGGCTTTCTTCTCATCGAAGACCTGTTCCGCCTTCTCGATAAGGGTCAGCATATCCCCCATGCCCAGTATCCGGGAGGCCATGCGATCGGGATGGAAGGGCTCGAAGGAGTCCACCCTCTCGCCGGTGCCTATGAACTTTATGGGCAGGCCGCTTACCGCGCGTATGGAGAGGGCGGCACCGCCCCGGGCATCGCCATCCATCTTGGTCAGTATAAGCCCGGTGAGGCCAACCCCTTCTTTAAAAGACTCAGCCACCTGCACCGCATCCTGCCCGGTCATGGCATCCACCACCAGCAGGGTCTCGGTGGGCTTGAGCCCGTCCCGGAAATCCCTCAGCTCCTGCATCAGGGGCTCATCGATATGAAGGCGCCCCCCGGTATCCACGATAACCCAGGTGGCCGCCAGCTCCCGGGCCCGGCTCAGGGCCTGGACGCTGAGGTCCTTGGCCGAAAGCCCACTCGCCCCGCGGTAGAGGGGCATATCCATCTCCTGGGCCAGGACGGCCAGCTGCTCCATGGCGGCGGGGCGGCGGGGGTCGGCGGCCACCAGCAGGGGGCGCTGTCCCTGCTGGCGCAGGCTCAAGGCCAGCTTGGCCGCGGTGGTGGTCTTGCCCGACCCCTGGAGCCCAACCAGCATGGCCACCGAGGGGGGGCTGGGTGCGGTCTGAAGCTTGCTCTGCCCCCCACCCAGGAGGGCGGCCATCTCTTCATTGACCACCTTTATCACCTGCTGGGCGGGGTCGAGGTTCTCCAGCACGTCGGCACCCAGGGAGCGCTCCCTGATGCGTTCGGTGAAGCCCTTCACCACCTTGAAGTTGACGTCGGCCTCCAGGAGGGCCAGCCGCACCTGGCGCAGGGCCTCATCGAGGTCCTTCTCGCTGAGTCTCCCCCGACCTTTGAGCTTCTTAAATACCTGTTCCAGCTTTTCCGACAGAATTTCAAACATCGATTCCATTTTAGTCTTGCCCACCCCGGAGCGTCAAGGGAAACCGGGCCCGGGCATGTTGTGATAGAATAGTCGGCGAGGTCTTTATTATCCCTACGAAAAACCCCGAGCTGCCCGGGCCATAGCGGAACCTGTATCGTGCCCATAAAAAACAAAAGGAGCCCAAACCCTTGATCCCCGTCAAGCTGGCAGTGAAAAACTTCATGTGCTACCGGGACAATGTGCCCCCTCTCTCCTTCGAGGGTATCCATGTAGCCTGCCTCTGCGGCGACAACGGCCACGGCAAGTCGGCCCTCCTGGATGCCATGACCTGGGCCCTATGGGGCCGGGCCCGGGCCCGCAGCCATGACGACCTGGTATATCAGGGCCAGGCGGAGATGGAGGTGGAGTTCGAATTCGATGTGGGCGGGGCCCGCTACCGGGTGATAAGAAAGTATGCCCGGGGCAAGCCGGGCCGCTCCGGCCAGCACCTCCTGGAGCTCCAGATAGCCGCGGAGGATGGCTTCAGGCCAATCTCAGGCGGCGGCCTCAGGGAAACAGAGGACAAGGTCAAAAGTATCCTTCGCATGGACTACCAGACCTTCACCAACAGCGCCTTTCTGGTCCAGGGCCGGGCCGATGAGTTTACCCATCAGTTAGACCCCCGGGAGCGCAAGGAGATACTGGCCAGGATTTTGGGCCTCTCCTTCTACGATGAGCTGGAGGCCCGGGCCCGGGGCCATGGCCGGGACCGGGAGTCCCAGCGCAAGGGCCTGGAGCTGGAGATAATCCGTATCGAGGAGGATCTGGGCGGCAAACCGGAGCTCGAGGCCCAGATGGAGCAGGGCTCCGGGGACCTGACGCGACTGGAGGGCGAGATCGGGGTCCAGGAAAAGGATGCCGCCGCGCTCCGCCTGGAGAAGCAAACGCTGGAGGGGAAAAGGGAGCAACTCCGGGAGTTGGATAGTGGCGCGGAGGATACCCTGAGGGAGATGGAGGAGTGGGAAGGCCGCTCCCGGGAATACGCTCAACGGGTCGAGGAGTATGAGGGGACACGGGCCCAGGCCCAGACCATCGAGGAGGGATATGCCCGCCTGGTGGCGGCCCGGAAGAGAGATGAAAGCCTGAATGAAAAGCTCCGGGCCCTGAACACCATCGGCGAGGAAGGGAAGCCCCTGCGGGAAGCTGTGCAGAGGGCCCGTGAAGACCTCCTCCGGGAGTTGGAGAGGGCCAGGAGCCGGGCGGAAGAACTCCAGAAAAGCAGCCAGAGGCTGCCCCAGCTCCGGAAGGAGCAGGACCTCCAGCAGGCCCGGCTGGCGGGGCTTGCCTCCCAAAAAACCGATATTGAGGCCAAAAAGGAGCAGGCCCAGGGGATTTTCGAGCATATCCGCCATCTCGAGGCGGACAATGCCCTCCTGAAGGGGGAGATGAACGGACTGAAGGAGAAGCTGGACCTTCTGGCCCCCGCCCAGTCCCGGTGTCCCCTG
>JAZFUS010000348.1:0-33749 GCA_036447315.1 Dehalococcoidia bacterium | reverse complement strand
CCAGGATCATGCCCATCATGCTGTAGCCCCCTCCTCGTGGTAGTACCAGACCGGATCCACTGCACTGTCCTTGCCCTGGCCCCCTATCCTAACCTCGTGGTGTATGTGGGTGGGGATGGCCTTGGTGTTGTTGTAGCCCGATCTGCCTATCAGGCCCAGGGCATGGCCCTCCCTGACCTCCTCCCCCATGGTGACCCACTGCACACACAAATGGGCGTACAGGGTCAGGATCTGCTCCCCCTCTCCTGGTAGCGTCAGCAGCTTCAGGCGCTGCCCATAGCCCCTGCCGCCCCCCTGCTCCCCGCAGAGGACCACCCTGCTGTGGTGGGCTGCATAGACCACCGTCCCCAGGGGGGCCAGCCAGTCGATCCCATGGTGGTCCCTGGGAGACCCGTCAGAATTGACCCTTGTGAGTCCGAAGGACCCCACCCTGCCGGTCGAACCCCCCGTCCTGACCGGCCACCGGACGGTGGGGGACGGTTCGACCCCATACAGGGGGTGGATCACTGACACTTGATCCGCAGGTGGACCCTGGGGGCGTAGCAGACCGCTGTACACGAATTCCCGCTTTTGGACCCCTTCAGGAACATCAGATGGCCGTTTTGGCCGAAGGTCCGACACAGATCCCCCGCGATCTGCCCGCAGCCGTCCTCGATGGGGTCCTGGCAGGCGTTTGGCCCGATCTCGGAGTCCTTCCACCGCATGAAGCAGCTGGTGACCTCTGGGGGGCTTTTTCCGCTGCAGATGGCTGGTGCCCCCAGGTTCTGCATGGTCGCCCGCAGGGCCTGGTCAGGAGGGTCCTGGACCGGGTTCACGAAGGTCAGGGCCGGGGCCCACAGCAGGGCGTCCCGAATATGGCCCCGTAGGGCCGGGCTGACGTTCTCCTGGGTCAGTCCATGGTCCTGGGTGTCCTGCAGGACCTCCAGGATCTTGGCCGCCCTGCCCACTGGAACGCGCCCTGCGATCACCTCGCCCCCGGCAGCCTCTGGGGCCTCTGTCAGGATCCCGCAGCCGCACAGGGCCACCAGGACAGCCAGAACGGTCTTTTGATGCTTCATGGGTCACTCCGGTGTTGATGTCACACAATACCAGCGGGGACTTGCCGCCGTTTCACAGCATACCTGCCTGGCGACCGCGATGGACATGGTGTTCCCCGTGCCGTTCCCCAGGTCCTCCCCTGACCCGAAGGTCCACAGGGTGGCCGCCTGGGCCCCGTCGTTGTACCAGCACTGATTCCGTCCATCCTGCATGGGGGGCAGCTTGACGGCATCCCCGGCGTTGGCGCTGGTGGCGATAATGCAGATGTTCATGGGGCTGCCGTTGGCGTCCACGCACTCGGTGGCAGCCGCTCGGGTCTGGGTGACGCTGGCGACTATGCCCACCTTCTCGGACTTCCGGAACCCGCCGTGGAAATTGGCCTCGTAGGTCGAAATGAAGCCCCCGTTCATGGTCGTGGGGGTGTTCCTGGCGATGTCCCCTAACACTATCCCGTTCATTCTGACCTGTAGCTGGGTCAGGCCCTCGGATCCGGGCCCGCCGCCCTTGGTCCTGACCGCCAGGCCGTTGTTGGCCGCCCCCGCTGCATACATGACGTATTGCCCGGCGCTGGCGTCGTAGAACTGGGTGACGTCGTACCAGTCGTCCCCGAACCCGCCGCCCAGGTCCACCCGCATGGCCAGCTGGTCCACCACCCCGTTGTCCCCCACCACGATGCCCTCCAGGTGCAGGGTCTCGCCGGTGAACGTGGGGTCGTCGTTGAACACCAGGAAGGCCGTCCCGGACGTGTTCCCCACCTCGTCGCTGGTCTGGGTGGCCACGTCCGTGGAGTCCTCCCAGGTGAACCCACGCCCGTCGCCCATCATGACGTCGTTGGTCCCGTTGAAGTCGGTCACCAGGGCCACGAACTTGGCCTTGGTGTCGATGTCGATGGCGTAGAGCATGGACCCCTTCAGGGTGGACGCTGTGGGCGCGATGGTGTCGTTCAGCTCGTCCCCGGGGTCGCACCAGATGATCTGGCCCCGCCCTGGTGCGTTGGTCCCGGTGATCAGGAACGCCCCGCAGCCCAGGTAATTGATCAGGCAGGGGTCGTCCTCGTCTGTCCAATTCTCCATGACACAGACCAGCAGGCTGCCAGGCTGCTGGGCCCTGGTCTCCCCCTGCAGGGCCCACGCCACGAACAGCAGGCCCGCGATCAGGCCCAGGCCCACCAGGCAGGCAGGACGGGTGTCTATCTGACGTCTGGGGCTCATGGTGTCACCTCCGCTATACGGATCATCGTATCGGTCCACGGTCCTGGCGTAAAGTTGGCGACATCTCCGAACGGGAACGGGGTCAGGGGGTGGGACTCGGACTGGTGGACGCCCCACGCAAAAACCTGCTGTCCCACCGTCAGCATGGGCCGCACGATCTGGATGTACTTGGTGGACTCGGTCTTGAACTGGAGGGTAAACGGCCCCTGCTTGAACCCGTCCGACAGCTTCACCCGCGTGGCAAACCGCCGCCACCCGGTGGCCAGGATATGGTCGGTCCAGTCCAGGGCCAGGATGGTCTGGAAGTCCTCGGTGGCGGATTTGATCTTCACGAACAGCCGGGCGTCCGGGACGTCCTCCCAGCTGCGGACGAAACACGAGAACACGAAGAACGTGCCGTCCTGGACCATCGACATGGTGGCCGTGGGCAGGATCTGCTCGATGGTCTGGGCTGTGATCCCGTCGCTGCACAGGGTCAGGGCCCCGCCGTACATGAAGGTGATGTTGGAGGCGTTGACCACGGCGTTGAACACGATGTCCCAGACCCTGAAGGTCATATTGGCCGTGCCCAGCTTGTACCCGCAGGCCCGGATCCGCAGGTCGTCAAATTCGCCACCGTGGAACGGCCCCAGCAGGGTGCTGGCACCTGGCAGGTTGACCACGAAATGGAAGTCGTACCACGGCCCCGCTGCGCCGTTCATGGAGTACATAAACTTCCCTTCGTTCTTGCCGGGCAGGCCGCCTGTGACCTCACTTTTGCAGGCGTAGTAGCCCTTGCGGAACACGCCGGGAGGCGTTCCGGTGAAGAAGAAGTCATTTCCGTGGACGAATCCCTGCGTGGTCACGAAGGCACCAGCGAACGTCCCAGCGTCACTGCCCAGGGCCCCGTCGATGGCGTTCCCGGCGTTCTGCATCTCGTTGTCGAATTCGGTCACGGGCTCGTGGTCTGTGGGCTTCAGGGACGTCAGGGTGGCCACTGGGCCCGAACCGAACCAGCCAGACGCTGGCGAACCGTTGAACTCGTTGATCTCTGACCTGATGATCAGATTGTTCCCCGGGGTGTACTCGGTCGATGTCGGATCCTGGCCCGGGTTGGTCACCCCTGTCACCAGGACCTCCTCCTCGTCGGACATCAGGCTGTAGCCGCTCGGAAAGAACACCTTGACCACGAAGAACAGGCTGCCCCCGGTCTCGGCCTCGGTGGGCTGATATATGGCCTGCTGCCCGGTGGCACTGATCCCGCCCTGGAACCGGTTGGTGGGGCCTGGCGTGAACCCGGTGACGGTGGACCTGTACCACTTGGTGGTGTAGGTGCCCAGGCTGATGGGGTTGGCGTTCTCCCAGTGCATATGGACAGCCTTCCCGCCGATGATGCCCACGCCCGCCTGGCTGAAGCTGTCGATGATCAGGTCCAGGGTGGACGCTCCTGGTGTTAGGTCACTGTCGTCCCCGTCAGGGTCGGCGTCCTGCTGGTAGCTGGCCTCCCGGTAGTCCTGGACGTCCAGCTTGGTGGTCAGCTCGGCCCTGGCCCCGATGCCCTGGATGTCCCGCTTGGTGATCCGCTTCAGGGCACCGGTCCAGCCTGGGGCCTCGTGCCGGATGGCCACCACCCCGCCGGGCTGGGCCAGCAGCCCGTACCAGGGCACCTGGATCTTGGCCCCTGACCCGCTGGCGATCAGCTTGTCCCGGTTCAGCTTGGCGATCCTGGCCGCGTGGACCTCGTGGGCCACGGCGTCCAGGGTGACCTCGTGCCGCTTGACCACCCCATCCCGGTCCTGCCTGGCGTAGTCGTTGACCTCGTGGATCACGTCCTTCCCGCCCTTGGCCTCGTCGGAGTAGCTGACGGCGAACTGGTTGAAGTCCCGCCGCTCGTCGTCGTCGTTCAGCCACCTGAAGGACCCCTTCAGGATCCCCATGCCGGGCTGGGACAGGGGGATCCGGTCGATGGGGCCCCGGATGCTGATGTCGTCCAGGTAGGTCACCTGGGCCCCTGGCTCATCGAACCGGATCCTGATCTGGATGGACTGCCATACCTCGTGGTCGGTCTCGACGGTGAACCGCACCGTGTGGAAGGTCCACAGGTCCCGCCGGTGGTCTCCCTGCAGCCCAGGCTGGTAGCAGGACTTCCGCCCCCCGGACCAGGTCTTTCCGTCCATCTCGCAGTAATTGTTGGTCTGGTGGCTGAATATCTGGACGTCTGGGGCCCCGCTGAACACAGCCGCCTGGGTGGGGTAGAACTGCCACAGAGTCAGCTCGTACTCCCTGCCGGGCATCAGCTCGGCAAAATTGAATTGCAGGTAGGTGCCGGTCCCGCTGGTACACTTGGCCGCCCCGGCCCCGGTCTTGAACGTGACCAGGTCCTCCTCGACCAGGCCGCCGTTCAGCTGGATTTTGCCCCAGCCCGGGGTCGGGACGCCCGCCGCCCAGGTCTCCATGTCCCCGCCGGTGATGGTCTCCGCCGCTGGCCAGTTGTCGTCGGTGTCCCGGTAGTAGCCCTCCAGGGGGCCCTCGATCTTGAAGTCGTCAACATAGGTCAGCAGGTCCTCCCCGATGGTCTCGTCCCCCAGATTGTGGAACTCGACCTGGACGGTCAGCCCGCCCTCGTCCAGGTAGGCCTGGGGCATCTTGAAGGCCGCGTATAGCTTGACCCATTCCCCCACCCGGCCTGCCACCCTGACCGCCGGGGAATTCGAGGACGTCCAGTCCGGTGGGCTGGCCTCGCCGTCCCAGTAGAGTCCGGTCCCGAACGGGTTGGCCCGGACCCGCAGCTCGAAGGGCAGCTTGGTGGGGAACCGCCCGAACCCGAACGTGCTGGCACTGCTGACCTGGACCCAGCAGGTGGCCAGATACCACCCCGCCCCTGCTGCCTGGAACCTGGCTGCCATGGCCGACTGGATCAGGCGCAGCTCCCCGGCTGAATTCCTGGTCATGAGGACAGAACTGCCCCCAGCCGTGTGGACTATGGTGGTCTCCTCGGTGATGGTGTTGGTCCCGCCCGTACCTGCTGCCCAATTCTGTGGAACCCCACCCCCCCAGATGTCAAAATCCCCGTTCAGCATGATGTCGGACACGGTGTCCCGCTCGGTGTCGAACTGGACCTTGCCGCTGCCGTGGTCCTGGGCCATGAAGCCCGCACAGGACGCCAGCAGCTGGTTGATGGCCTTCAGGCCGTCCCCGCTGTCACTCTTGGACCAGTGGCTCTCGAATCGTAGAGGGTAGCCCTGGACCACCTCGTCGTCGGCGTAGGTGATGCTGGTGGTCAGCACGATCTGGTTGACCTGCTGATGGACGTCCAGGATGGTCAGCCCGGTGTCCCCGCCCACGTCCACCTTCTGCCCGGGGAAAAATCCCCGCACTGACAGGACGGTCACCTCGGTGCCGGTTGACCCTCCAGACGTCCTGGTGACAGCCAGCAGGCTGGTGATCTCGGTGGCACAGTAGTCCGCCGCTGGCTTGGCCACGGCCATGTCGATGTCGCCAGGGGTCAGGTCGAACCCGAACCGCTTGGTGGTGGCCAGCATGACGCAGCCCCAGATCCCGCTGGGCAGGGTCAGGGGGCTGCCGTCCACGGCCCCGGTGGCCAGGTACTTCTGCAGCTTAATGCCGAAGGTGTCGAACCTATACTTGCCGTCGTCCCCGGACCCGCTGTCCTCGTCGGCCTTGCGGTACACGATGGCGTAGGCCGTCCTGGACATGGTGGTCCCGGTGGATGTGGCCAGGTCGATGTTCTGGGGCCGCTCGTCCGGGACTGCCCCGCCGGGGTCTCCATCATAGGCCGCGTCGTCCTCGTCCCCGGTGATCCCGATGCCGCCCGCCCTCCAGTAGGTCCCGCTGATCAGCCGCCCGGTGTCCAGGTCGTTGGGGAACGGCTCCTCGTCGTCCCTGGCCCGCAGGACGTCCCCGATCCCGGCTGGTCCGCCCTCGGACAGCACGATGATCTTGATGTTCACCTTCTCGGCACCGCTCTGGACCACGCTGATCTCCTCGACCAGCTTGCCCTCGATCCACCTCCGCCCGATCAGGAACGGGACCACCTTGCTGGGGTCCCCCCTGCTGCCTGCCGTGACTTTCGGGGTGCCGAATATCCCAGGATAGCCCGCCAGATGCTCCAGTATGTCCAGGCCCAGGGGGTTGCCTGTGGCCTCCAGGTCTGACGCTTTCACTGATGACCCCAGGGATGACAGGTAAATCCCGGTCACCACGTCCACCAGCCGGAACCCCTGGAACTCCTGGGTGCGGACCCGCTTGGTGCAGGACTCGAATGTCCGGTCGCACTGGGTGTAACGGACAATGTCCCCCACCTTCCAGTTGATCACGGGGGTGACGGTCAGGGCCCCGGTGCCACCACCGGACACGATGGTGACCGGCCCGCTGTTCCCGATCTCGATGGTCTGGCCGTCCACCAGGAGGGTCCCGTCCGTCACGGACGGCAGGGCACTGGGTGCCGCCGGGGCCTCGTTCCCGTTGGTGGTGGTGGTCGTGGTGGTGTACAGACAATCCACCCCGTCCCCGAACTTCCTGACCTGGCACCGGTGGGAGAACCGCCGCCCCGGGACCGGGATTTTCCTGGGGTTCAGCCGCCCCACTGCCGTGATGGTGACGGACTTGTCGGTCCCCCGCCTGGGCCGCTTGGCCACGCCCTGCCAGAATATCTGGCTGTCACCTGTCGGGGCGAACCCGCTGCTGGCGTCCAGGAACACCAGCCGGTGATAGATCCGCCCGCCGCTGATCAGGTCCTCGGGCTCCATGTAGGGCCGCAGGGGCCGGTCGGCGTTGGCCAGATCCACGGTCCCGCGTGGCTGGATGGGCTTCAGGCTGTCACGGTAGGGCCCGGACTTCACGATCCTGCTGGTGTAGGTGTCACCCTGGAACGTCAGGGCCTGCTTGGAGTAGAACAGGGCAGGCCGTTCGAACGGCCCCTGGACGTTCAGGTCGTCCAGGTAGTAGATCCCCACCGTGCTGACGTTCTCCCTGATGGTCCACCGGACGGCGTCCGTGGACCCGAACGTGGTGGGGATCTGGAACCAGACGGAGAACCTGACCCAGTCCGTGGACATGGTGGGGTTGATCAGGTGGTTGGTGACCACGCTGGACCAGGTGCCGTCCAGCTGCAGGTATTCCGTCCCCGTGGTCTGGTTGAATATCCGCAGGTAGGGCCCCAGGCCGGTCATGACCCCGTCCACCTTGGTCCACCCGCTGGCGTGATACCACTTCCCCGGGGTCAGCCCCTGGGTGCTGGTCAAGGGGGTGTTGATGTTCTTGATGTCCTGAATGAATGACACCAGGGGCTGGCTGGTCTTGGTGCAGATGGCAGAACTGCCGCCCAGGGTGTGGACGTCAGCGTCTGCCGTCCCCTCCACGATGGACCCGCCTGCCTCGTTGATGCTGTAGCTGTCCGGGTCGCCCCCGCTCCAGGCGTCCAGGTTGCCGTTCAGGAACACGGGGCGCAGCCGGTCGTAGCCCGGCGGGTAGACCTCGACCACGGGCACCCCGTCCAGGGCCCGCTTGGCCAGCAGCAGGCTGACGGCCTCGGTGTGGGTGTTCACTCGTTGACCAGCTTCTTGAACTTGCAGGTGACGCTGTAGTCGTCCACGAAGGACATCCGCCAGGTGGGCTCGGCCATGAATCGGACGGTCTCGATGGGGCCGGTGACGCTGGCCGGGTCGTCCGGGTCAAACCCCACGTCCCCGGGGTCATAGGTCAGCTTGGTGAAGGGCACCACCAGCCTCCTGGTCTTGAAGAACGCCAGCATACTGACCAGGTCCGCCCCGGACAGCCGGTATCTTTCGCTGTACTCCCCGCCCAGGGACTCCCCGGCCTCCAGCCGGATCTCGCTGTGGTCCTCCAGGTCGTTGATGGTCGTTTTCTCGACCTTGATCCTGCCCTTGTATCCGTGGTCCGGGGTGAAGTTGTAGTCCGCTGCCATTAGATCGTGCCTCCGTCAGCCTGCAGCTGCTCCAGGGCCAGGCCGATCCCCTGGCTGTTCCGCCTGAAGAACTCCTCGGGGTCGATCACGTCCCCCTCGATGATGATGGTGTTCCCGCCGCCGCCGCCGCCCGCTGGCACGATGGACGCCCTGCCGCCCAGGATGTCCCTGCCCTCCTGGGCCGTGGTGTCTGCCACCAGCTCCCCTGGTGTCAGGCCTGCGCTGACGCTGTCGATCCCGCCCATCCCCTGGACCTGGCCGCCGTGGGCGAACTTCTGCTTCCGGATGTTGGCCACCTGGGCCAGACCGGCAGCCCCCACCAGGGCCGCGATGATGGCGCTGGCCGGGAACATATAGTCGTTGAAGGCTCGGGCCATGCCCCTGAAGGTGTCGATCAGGGCCAGGCCGATGGCCACGGTCTTGGACTTCCCGGCGAACTGCTGCATCAGCTGCAGCCCCTCGCCCACTGCCTGCTTGTTGGACTTCTTCTGGAACTTGTGCTGGCCCCGCATGGCCTTGTTCTCGGCTGCCGCCAGGGTCCTGATGGCCTTCAGCTTGGCCGCATTGTGCTGGTCCTCCAGGATCTTGCGCTCCAGCAGGTGCAGCTGCAGCAGCTCGGTCTTTTCCAGCTCGTTCTCCTCCAGGGCCTCCATCTCCATCAGGTGGCGCTCCTCCATCAGGATCAGGTCCTCGGCCAGGGCCTCGGGGCCGGTGGTCATCAGGGCGAACTCCCGCTCCATCTCCAGCCGCTCCTGGGCGTGAAGCTGGGCCAGCTCGAACTTGGCCTGTGCCCCCTGGTCCCCGAACGCTGCCTCCTCCTCCTGCTGGACGATCAGATCCTGCATCCGGATCTGGAATGCCTGCTTCTCCAGCTCCCGCTCGTGGGCCAGGGTCTGTTCCTTGACGGACAGCCGGATGGCCGCCGCTGCCTTCTGCTGCTCCTCGATCTCGTCGGTGGTGGGCCCCAGGTCGGTGCCTTCCTGGTCCACGTCGGCGCTGGTCTGGGCGTCCTCCTCGACCTGCTCCCCTGACGCTGCTGCCTCTGCCAGCCGCTCGGTCTCGTCGGCTGCCGCCCTGACGGCTTCCGCCACAGCGTCAAATTGGGCCCTGGTTTCGTCTATGGCCGCACTGGTGGCCATGGTGTTCCGGATCATGTCGGCACTGCCGTCCCGGACTGACTCCGCTGCGTCCCAGTTGGCCTTGGCGAAATTGTTGACGCTCTCGATGGCGTCGTCGAAAATCCCGCCGAAGTTCAGGGCCCGCATCAGGCCGGTGACCTGGTCCACGATGGTGGCGAACACCTCGATCATGATGGCCACCAGCTCCCTGACCCCCACCACGATCCCGGTCCAGATGATGTTCGCCCACTTCCCCACGAACAGGAAGGCATTGACCAGGTTGGCCAGCAGGCTGGCCAGGAATTCCAGCAGGCTGGCGAACGTGTTACCCCCCTCCGTGGACTCGGTGAACATTTGGACCACCAGGGTCAGCTGCTGGGCCAGGATCCGCAGGCCCTCGTTCAGCTTCTCCCCCACCGTCAGCTGCAGGCCCTCGAATGCCGATTTCAGCTTGGTCACGTCCCCCTTGAAGTTGTCCAGCTTGGCCTCTGCCACGGCCTTGGCCACCCCCTTCCGCTTGCCCAGGGCTGTGGTCATGGCCTCCAGGGCGTCGATGTTCCGCAGCAGGGTGTCGGCCACCTTGCCCGCCCGCTCCCCGAAAATCTTGTACACGTTCCCGGCGTTGACCCCGTTCTCCTGCAGCAGCTTCAGGGCCGGGACCAGGCCGATAAACGTGGACTTCCCGTCCGCGCCCACCTTGAACAGCTGCTCCCGCAGGCCGCCGTCCAGGCCGATGGCACCCTCGACCTTGTTGATGCTGCCCAGCAGGGTCGTGAAGGTCTTGGCCAGGCCGGTGCCGCCGATGGACCCGCCCAGGGCCCGGTCGGACAGGACTGCCATGGCCGCGTTCATTTCGGTGATGCCCACGCCCAGGGACTTGGATGCCGGGACCGCGAACTTGAACCCCTCGGCCAGCTCGGTGATGGTGGTGTTGGCGCTGTTTGCCGTCAGGGCCAGCAGGTCGGCCACGTCCGCCGCTGCGCTGGCCTCCAGGTTGAACCCTGCCAGCAGCTTGGCGGTGATGTCAGCCGCTTCCCCCACGCTGATCTCGGCAGCCGCCGCCAGGTTCATGGTGCCGGGGATGGTGGAGTAGATTTTCTGGACGTCGAACCCGGCCTTGGCAAACGTGAACTGCGCCTCCGCCACCTGCCTGGCCGTGAACTGCGTGGTCCGCCCCAGCAGCTTGGACTGCTTCTCCAGGGCCATCATTTCGCCCCGGTTCTTGCCCAGGACTGCAGCCGTCCCGGACAGCTTGGCGTCCCAGTCCGCGAACACCTTGACGCCCTCGGTGATGCCCCGGACCATCTTGCGCCCGATCTGGACCGCCCCCACCATGACGGCCAGGGCCCCCAGGCCCTTCAGGGCCCCGCTGACCCGCAGGATCTTGCGGCTGGCCCTGTCCTGGGCCGTCAGGATCACCCTGGCGTTCCGCGTGGCCATTAACCTAGCCTCCCTCCCCCCGTTCCGCCTCTACTCCTGGCCTTCCTCGTGGCCTCTCTGCTGGCCTTGTTCTCCGCCGCCACCCCGGCATTGTGGGCGTAGACTCGGAACGTCAGCCGCTGGAACTCGGTCCACCTGTGTCCTGGGTCGATGATGTCGTCGGGGTATCCGCCGTACCTCCTGGCGATTGTGTCGCAGGCTCGGAGGAGGGACCTGCTCCTGCAAAAGGGGCCACTTCCTTGGCCGCTGCAGCCGTGAACCCAGCCGCCCCCATCAGCGACATGAATAGATACACCCGGGTCTGGCTGGGCAGGGCCCGGACGGGGTAGCTGCCCTCCTGTGCCTCGGGCTCGTCCACCAGCTTGGGCTTGTAGCTGCAGATGGTCAGCAGCCTGCTGGCCCGCTGCATGAAGTTTTTGATCCCCTCGGGCTTGGCCAGCAGCAGCTCCATGGCCTCGACCTGCTTGCCGTCCTCGACCATGGCCACCAGGGACTCCTCGCTGGCCCCCTCCACCGGCAGGACCGGCAGCTCCATGTCCAGCTCGGCCACGTCCTGCAGGTCGGGGATCCGGAACACCAGCTCCAGCTCGTCCTTGCCCACCTCGACGTCGAAACGTATTAGCCCCGGCCCCACCAGGGCACCGTCGTCCATGGCCCTGACCTTGGCCCGCAGGGCTGTGGCCTGGTCCTGGATCTTCTGTCGATCCATAGCTCCCCCGTTTTGTGTTTGGATCCCGTCGCCCCCTGGCAGCTGTCTGCCACCAGGGGGTTCAGGGTGTTAGGTCTGGCTGTCGTGCCGGGTGGATTGGCTTTCTAATACACCCGGTTAAGCCCCTGCGGTCTGTGCTATGCCGCCAGGGGGAACTCGGTGTCGTTGGTGATCACCACCTGCATGGCCCCGAACGTGGGGTCGTCGTAGGCGGTGAAGGGCAGGACGTTCTCCTGCTCCTCGGTCTCGGCGTTCTTGGGGTTCTCGCCCGTGAACCGGACATTTTCGAACCGCCAGGTCATGACGAAATTCCCGGGCCCTGTCGGCAGGGCCGGGCCGCTGGCTGTGACCAGGATGCTGGCGGCAGCCCCGGCGATCCACTTGTCATACAGGGTCTTGTTGACCCATTCCTTGGACAGGCTGCCGGTGATCTCTCGACGTCCCTGGGCCCTGGGTGCCCGGATGTAGGCGCTGCCCAGCTCGGCGTTGTCGTCCTTCAGGTTGTTGTTCAGGCTGAACTCGCAGGAATAGACCGGCGTGGTCACGGTGTCGATGTCCACGGTGATCTGGGTGAACTTGACCAGGCTGGACGCCACCCCGCTGTAGGCCGGAAAGACCGGGGTGCCGGTGACCGGCTCCAGGTCGCACCGCTTGAACACCATGTCCAGGACCAGCTTCAGCTCCTCGTTGGTCACGAAGGAACCGGACATGGACCGGACCCTGCCGCCCACCCCCAGCATGGACTCGAATGAGGCGTCCGGGAGGGCCAGGTGGTTCTCGACGGACAGGCCGATCAGGGGGGCAGCCGCCCTGGTGTAGGGGTTGTTGTCCAGGGTGAACGTGTGGACGTAGGGGCCTGACCCGGTGGTCACCAGGACCCCCATGGCAGCCTGCAGCAGCTGCTCGGGCCCGGCGTCGTAGGTCATGGGGATCACCAGGTTCCCCGTGCCCTTCTGGATCTGGTCGAAAATGAAGTCCGGGTCCCGATTGCCCAGGAACTCGTGGCCCTGCTGGGGCCGCTCGTGCATCAGCTGGGTGTCCTCGTAGACCTTGGCGAACTTGGTCCTGGCGACCTCGGTCCCCCAGACGGTCTCGATCCCCCAGCACAGATATTGATCATACCCCGGCATCTAGTCACCTCCCGCTGTGCTGCGTCGTCTTTTCTTCTTGGGTTCCTGGGGCGGAAGTCCCGCCGGGTTGACCTCGAAATCCCCCCGCCCTGCCAGCTGGGCAGCCACTTCCTCGGGCAGGTCGTAGCTCTCGCCGGGCTTCAGTGTCAGGTCGGGCATCCATTGGCGGTTCGATAGTACCACCACAGCCCCGCCTTTGTACTTGACGCTGACATATTTCACTGCCACGGTGAAGTCCTCCAGGTCACGGGGCCCCCCGCTCGTAGCGGTACACCACCCGGATGTCCAGTATATACAGCCGCGTTCCGCCGGTCATGTCCGTGTCCGCTTCGAACGGGCTGATGCCCTCCACGGTCACGTTGTCAACGTAGCCCAGGCCCAGGTACTGGCCGCCCGCGTGGGTCTCCACCCTGGTCTCGACGGCAGCCGCCAGCTCGTCGGCCTCCTGCTCCGGGGTGAAGGTGTCGCCCACGCCCTTACACCAGCAGACCGCGTGGATCAGCAGCTCGGCCCGCTTCCGGTGCAGCTCGTGGTGGGCCCGGTCCTCCTCCCCGTAGATCACCTGGACGGCAGGCCAGTCCACGATCTTGTCCTTCCGCCGGTACTCGGTGACCACCTCGCCCACGTCCAGGGCGTGGCCGTTTGCGATGGTCACCCCCTGGATGCTGGTGACCATGGCGTCCCTGATTTCTTGCCGCTTAGTCAAGGCGTCCAGCTCGTCGTCGGAGGCGTAAATCATACGGTCGAACGTATTGGCGTGGATGGGGACCAGCTCGGTGGGCCCCGGTGGGGGCTGGTAGGTGTTCCTGACCACCAGGGTCAGCTCGGTGCCAGCTGGCACGATGATGTCGGACACAATGTCCTGATATACCTCGGGGGTGCCGAACAGCCTGGGAAATGCCTTCAGGTATATCTGGTTCAGGTGGGGCCCCTCGGGTGGGTAGTGCCCGTCGAACAGCAGAACGCTGGTATGCCAGAAGTCGGACGTGGGGATCTCCCGCCGGATGGAGTACCGCAGCCGCCTGGGCTGCCGGGCTATGCTGGTCGTAAACTGCTGCTGGAACCAGCCCAGGTAGGCGTAGGCCCCTGTAAATCCGTTCCACCTGCCCCCGGACTCCAGGCACCAGGACCCCTCCCGGGCCCTCGCTGGGTCGTTCACGAAGAAGGAACCGGCGTCCGCCAGGACCCAGGCGCTGCTCTGGAATTCGAACCCGCCGTCCGTGATCCAGTTGGGCATTCATGATCCCACGATCCGCAGCTTGGTGAAGGTCTCCCCCAGGATGGCCTCGACGTTGGACAGCTCCTGCTCCAGGGCTGGCCCCATCCAGGGCCTGGCCCGGATGGCCCCCCGGTTCCCATATCTGGACTGGCGGCGCACCGTGCCGGTCTCGAAAAATTTGCCGTAAAAGGCCTGGCCCCCAGGGGTCGGGCCCACGAAAACCTCCCACTGCTGGCCGGTCTTTTTCAGGCCGCCCTTGGCCGGTCGCACGATCACCTTGTGGTGGGACAGCAGCTTGCTGGACTTCCGCTTCCGCCCTGACTTGGATGTCCGCTCGATCCGCCGCAGGCTGGGCCCGAACCCTGATTTCAGGAGGGACCGCTCCCGCTTCCTGACCACGTTCCCGGCCTTCCGCAGCTTGACCTTGATGTCCTTCCGGAACCGGCTGACGTCCTTCCGGATCATGCCCGCCAGCGACGTGATCCCAGCAGTCCGCAGCAGCAGGTTGATCACCTGGCCACCTCCCGGTGGGCCCTGATGATCTCCCGGGCTGTCTGGGGGACGTCGTCAAAGCGGACGCCCCGCAGCTCGGCATCCCCCAGGCGCTCCTGGGTGGCGTGGTACAGCCGGTCCTTGCCCTTCTGCAGCATGGCCGCGATCATGATGGTCCCGGCCCGCACCAGGTCCTTGGACGCTGTCGTCTGGTCGGTGATGCCCCCGTCGTAGATCACCTGGATGGCGTTGATGGCCTGGGGCCAGAACGCCCCGATCCGGACCAGGACGCCCTCCTCCGGGTCGATCATGTACTCCTCGCCCTTGACCAGCAGGGTGGTGGCGTCGTACACCCTGGGCACGTCCAGGCTGACGTGGACGCTGGTGGGCTTGACGCCCTCGATGGGCCACCGGAGCAGGAACAGCCGGTGGCTCTGGGACGCCCGCACCCTGGGGTACTCGGTGACGTCCCCCCCGTTCAGGAAATAGGGCCGCCCCAGCATGGACTCGATCTGGGCTGTCACCTGGGGGATCAGCAGGTCGATGTGGGCGTCGTCCCCTGTGCTTGTGATGTTCAGCAGGGTCTTGACGTCGGCCCTGATGTTGAAGTCGGCCACGGGGTTCCCCTATCAGGAGGGGTTTAACCCCTCATGGTCTGGTTGGACAGGGACCTGCCAGCCTGGGGGCCCATCCGGTCCTTGGGGTCCGGACGCTTGACCTTCCTGCAGCACTTCTCCACCTTCAGGAAATGGCTGGCCAGGCTGCTGTCCAGCCTCCAGGTGCTGCCTTCTTTGTAGTCCCCCTGGTCCTTGGTGAACTGACACCAGACGTAATTTTTGTCCGGGTCCGGTGCCTTGGCCGCCTGCTTGGTCTCGTCTGACTTGGCCATCTGGTTCCCCCTTTTGAAGGTGGCCCCAGCAGGCGGTCAGCCTGCCGGGGCCTCCGGTTTGGTTTGGTCTATGCGACCACCAGGACGGCGTTCAGCTTGGTGAAATACTCCGGGACCCAGATCAGGATGCCCACCCGCCTGGTCAGGCGGAGCAGGACCTGGTCCTTCTCGAATGACGTGATGTTGGGGGTCCCTTCCGTGTTCTTGCCGCCCCACGGGTTGACCACGAAGGTCGTGGCCTGCCGGTCCCCGATCACGATAAAACGGGGATTCCCGTGGTACACGGTGGTGTCGTTGGCCGTCCGCAGCCGGTCGATGGACGTGGTCAGGAACGTCGGGACTCCCAGGATGTTCCGGGGCACGAAGTTCCCATTAACCGGGTCGATGGTGGGGTGGATGAAGAACGGCCCACCCGCCGCTCCGGTGGTCAGCTGCAGGGCGTCCCGCATGATCCAGGGGTGGGCGTAGATCACGCCCCCGTCCATGGTCGGGGTCTCCTCCCCGCCGTAGATCAGTTTGACCAGCTCCTGGAACGTCAGGGCGTTCGAACCGCCCGCGATGGCGTTGACCCCTGACACCGTGAACAGGCCGCTGATGGCCGGGCTGGATCCCGTGCCCTCCAGGGCCTCCGTGTCCTCTGCCCGTCCCAGCTGCTGGGTCAGGTGGACCATGATGAAGTCCATGATGTTGATGATGTTGTCCTGCAGCAGCTCGTTCGAAATCGTTACCAGGCCGCCCTGCTTGTGGGCGACCAGGCTACCCTTGGCGAACGGGCTGGCCGGGGTGCTGTCCGTGATGGTGCCCTCCTCGGAGAACCACCCCACGGTGAAGTCGTTGGCCAGCTTGGGCAGCTCGTGCTTGTTGCTGGTCATGGTGATGATGGTGGGACCGGACTGACGGACCACGCTGGCGTCCTTCATTAGCCAGCCGATCACTGCCTCCAGGATCACCGGAACCAGGTCCCCGCCCTCGTCTGCCGTGTCCTCCTGAAGGTCGGCCTTCATGATCCGCTTGGGGGCCAGCTTGTTCAGGGCGTCCTCGATGGTCCGCCCCTCGTCGGCCCACTTGCTCGCCCCGTTGGGGTTGCCCTTGGACATGCAGATCACCGAATTGATCTTGGCCTGGAACCAGCCCATGCAGCCTGCCACCACGATGGCGTCCGCCAGGGGGGACCCGGCTGCGTTCCGCTGGATCATCTTGAACCCGGTGCTGCGGTGAAGGTCACCGGAGAACCGCCGGATCCGCTCGGGCAGGGCATTCCGCAGGGTGTCGGTCTCGTGGATCCCCTGGCCGGTGCCGAACCGGGACTTGACCAGGTCGGCCTCCAGCTTCACCAGGGTCTCCTGCTGGCTTTCCAGCCTGCCGTCCTGGGTCTTGATCTTGTCCAGCAGCTCCTGCCGGATCACTGCGTCCTTGGCCTGGGCCGCCTCCAGCTCCCCCTGGCTTTTCTCCGTCCTACCGATCCCGGCCTCGATGGCCTCCAGGGCTTTCCGAAGTTCCTCGTTCATGGGGCGGGCCCTCCTCGGGCTACTGGTTCAGTCGTTTGGCCATCCGGTTCAGGTACAGCCTGGTCGCCAGGTCGTTGACCATAATAGCCTGTTCCTCGGCTGACGGTCCAGGCTTTTCCGGAGCAGTGGTTTTTTGCGGTGTCACCACGGCCTCCGTGTTCGCAGGAATTGCGACGAAGGACACCTCCAGCAGCTCGGACTTCAGGAACTTGTAGCCGCCCGTCCACTCGCCGTTCTCGTCCAGGATCTCCTCCCAGGCGAGAGGCACGAACCCCACGCTGACGGTTTTCACGGACCCGTTGGCCAGCCTGGACCTGATCAGGTTGGCGGTCTCGTTGGACTCGTCGTCCAGCCGCCCGTCCATGGTCAGCTCGGCCTTGGTCTTCTGGATGGTGCCCTTGACGCCCTTCCCCACCACGGACTGGATGGTGGCCATCCGGCCCCCGAACAGCCCGCCGGTGGCCTCGCCGTGGTCGATCAGCAGGACCGGGTTGGCCTTGAACCGGCCCAGGTCCCAGCCTGTCTGCACGATGATGTCCCCGTAGCTGTCCGCCAGGGGGGTGGACGCCACGATGCTGACTGTCCGCAGGATGCCGTCCTCGTCGGCCTCCGCCTTGGTGACCAGCCCGCAGGCCTTCCGGACCACGGCGACGTCCGCCGCCAGCCCGCCGTCCACGTCCCTGGTGATGGCCGGAACAGCTCGCCCGTTTTCGAACAGGGCCTTGTAGACCCCCAGCTCCCGGGTCTGCCGGGCCGCTCGGGCCCTGATGTCTGAAGTCCTGGCCATTACGCTACCTCCCTCCTCGACGTGATCAGGCGCAGGGTCTGCCGGGCGTTGTTGAACTCCCTGGCTTTTTCCCCGTCCTCGGTGTCCTCTTTTTCTGGGGGCCCGGTGGACTCCCCGTCCCCGTCCTCGTCGTCCATCAGGCTGGTGGCTGCGGGGTCGATCTCGTCCCCGGCCACGATCATATTGCCGGGCTGCAGGTAGATGTCCCCGTCCGGTCCTATTCCGTTCATGCCCAGGGCCGTCCTGCAGTCGTTGGCTGACAGCCAGCCCCACTGGCGTCCGATGGCCAGGGCCGCGTGGAAGGTCTTGCGGTCACCTCGGAGCAGCCAGGACAGGTCAAAGTCCCAGAACAGCCCCTCCCGGTCGTGCTTGTTGACCAGCTTCCTGGCACACTCTTTTTTCCATTTGGTGACGTGGGGGACCATGGTGTACAGCAGGAACTCCAGGCTGCGGTGTTCCACGTTGTTGAACGTGGCCCGGTCCATTTCCTCCAGCATGTGCAGGGGGATCCTGAAGATCCTGGCGACCTCTGCCAGCAGGAACTTCCTGGACTCCAGGAACTGGATGTCCTTGGCGGGGACGGTGACGGGCTTGTACTTCAGGCCGTCCTCCAGGACGGCGACCTTCCCCGCGTTCCTGGCCCCGCCGTAGGTGGCCTCCCAGCTGTCCACCAGCCGCTTCATGACGCTGGCGTCCTTCAGCCTGCCGTCCGTTTCCAGGACACCAGCCGGGGCTGCGCCCTTCCCCATCATGGTGGCCTGGTGCTGCTCCATGCTGACTGCCAGGCCCAGGGTCTCCCGGTGGTCCTCGATCATGGACCGGCCCTGGATCCCGTCGAACCCCAGGCCGTGGATTGAGAACATCTCTGTGGACGGGACGTCCTCCATCTTGCCCAGGTGGTCGGTGGTCCTGTAGATCAGGACCTTCCCGGTGGGCCCGCTGATGATTTCCTTGGGGATCACCTGGCCGCCGGGGTAGGGCCACAGCTGGATGGCGTTCCCCAGCCGGTCCCGCTCGATCTTGGCGTGGAAGTTCCCCCACAGAGTCATGATGGCGGTCCCGGTCTCCCGGAACACCCCGTCGTCCATCAGGTCGTTGGCCTGCCTGGTCAGGATGCTGCTGGGGTGGGTGGTGACCTCCTCGGAGTCCCTGCCACCCTGGCCCTTCTTGATCTTCAGCTGCCAGGATGCTGACAGCATGGTTTCGGACAGGATCCTGACGGCACACTTGACGGCTGCGATCTTGTGGGCGTTGGTGGCCAGGATCACAGGCCCGGCCCAGGTGCTGAAGGTCATGCCGGGGAAGTCGGACGTGGTCAGAACGCCCTTTGTTTTCCCGCCGCCGCCCATAATGCCCTGGACCATGCCCAGCAGGACCTTGGCGTTGTGGGCCAAATTCAGCTGCATGTTCCGGAGTATACCGCAATATCCTGCGGTGTCCATCTTGGGGGCCCCAGATGTTGGGGCCCCTGGTGGATTAGAACAGCAGGCCGTCCTTCATGTCGTCCTTCCAGGTGTCGGCCTCGTCGCCGGTCATTACGCCCAGCTGGACCATCAGGCGGGCCGTGTCCGCGAACGTCCCGGGCTGGGGTCGAACGGCGTCCTGCAGCTTCCCCTCGACGTCGTCCAGGGTGGGGTAATTGTCGGCCAGGTCGATCATTTCCGCCTCGTGGGCCACTTCCGCCTGCTCGGCGTCCAGGCGGTCCACGTCCTCCTCCAGGGCCAGGCACTCCTCGGCGTCTGCTTCGCGGCTCATGGAAGCGACCATGCCCTCGCTGGGATTATCCTCGCGGGCCACCAGGAAGTCGATGCGAGCGATCATTTCAAGTCGGGTCATGTTCCTGTCCTCCGGGGTTGTTGTTTGCTGCCTCATGACAGCTCTAATATACCCCCCTCGGCAGGATAGCGCAAGTCCTTTTTGCGTTTTATTTTCAGCCGATGGACAGCAGGCCCCTGGACTCGTATGGGCTGGGTCCTTCGTGCAGCTCGGCCCGCCCCAGGGCCATGATCAGGGCCACCATGCCGTCGATGCGCGAGACCTCGGACCCCTTCCTGGGGGCCATGTTGTCGTTCTCGTCCCGCCTGACTTCGAAGTTGTCGGCCATCCAGGACAGGACTGGGTTGCCCCCGTGCCGGATCCGCTTGTCCAGGACTGCCCCGATCAGGGTTTTGGTGGGCTCGGACATGGACTTGTAGCCCTGGCGGACCTCGACGGTGACGTGCCCGTCCACGTCCTGCAGCTCGACGGCCAGCTTGGTGGCGTTCCACGGGTCATACGCCACCTGCTCGATGTACCGCCCCGCAGCCTTCCGCCCGTTGACCCAGATCCTGACGGACTCCTGGTCCACCACGTTCCCCGGGGTGGCCGTGATGTAGCCCTCCCGGACCCAGACGTCGTAGGGCACCCGGTCCCGCCTGGTCTTGCTGATCACTGACTCCTCGGGCATCCAGAACTGGACCTCGACGTGGATCAGCCCGTCGTCGTCAACATGCAGGCAGACCCCTGCCGTCAGGTCGATCTTGGCTGACAGGTCCAGCCCCAGGAAGCAGACCGCGTTGTCGGGGATCTCGGGCTTCCCGCTGCAGGCCGCCCACTTGTCCATGTCGATCACCCGGTCCACCTGCTGGGTCCATTCGTTCAGGCGCAGGCGTCGAAATGTGTTCTGGCAGGCCAGGGACTCGGTGGCCTCCCTGAAGTCCCGCTTCAGGTTCCGCAGCTTCACGGACACCCCCAGGTTGGGGTTGCCCTTTTTCCAGGTGGCCATGTCCCGCCAGTCGTCGCCCTCGTCGGGCCTGGCCAGGTAGCAGAACCAGCTGTCGTCCTGAAGGACCCCCCGGACCACCTGCTGGCTGTAGTTGTCCAGCTCGTAGCAGATGCTGGTCCTGTTCGCCCCTGCCGTGGTGATGATGTACATCAGGGGCTGCCGCCGGGCCCCCATCCCTGTCCGCAGGACGTCGTACTGGTCCCTGGTCTTGTGGGCGTGAAGCTCGTCCATGATCACGGCGTGGGGGTTCAGCCCGTCGTGGGTGTCGGCGTCCTTCCCCAGGGGCTCGTACTTGCAGGCCATGCTGGGGATGGACAGGTTGTCCTTCCAGACGTCGATGACGCTGGACAGCTCGGGGCTGGCCTGGACCATCCTGGTGGCCTCGCTGTGGACAATCCTGGCCTGGTCCCGCTTGGTGGCTGCGGTGTATATCTCGGCCCCAGGCTCCCCGTCCGGGCCCATCAGATACAGGCCCTTCTTGGCCGCGTCGGTGGATTTCCCGTTCTTGCGGGCCACGGTCACGAACCCGGTGCTGAACCGCCGGATGCCGCTCTCTGCCACCACCCACCCGAACAGGACCCAGTCGATCCAGGCCTGCCACGGTGCCGGGGAGAACGGCTGCCCGGCCCATTCCCCCTTGCTGTGCCTGCAGACCTGGTAGAAGTCCTGGGCATGTTGGGCCAGGGGCTCGGAGAACCGCAGGCCCCGCTTGTGCCCGTCCCGCAGGTCCCGCTCGTGCCGCTCGACGGCCAGGCGGACCAGGTCCCCCACCACCACCAGCCCGTTCAGGACATCCCGGTGGTATCTGATGGCCGGGTTGGGGTGTCTACTTTTGGACTTCCTGGTGGCCCGGACTGTCTTTGTTTTTGCCTTGCTGACCACAGCCGCTACCCCCGGCGGGACAGCCTGTAAGCCGCTTGCCTGGCTTTGGTCTTGGGCGTCCTGCTCTGGTCCAGTTTGCACCGCTTGCAGACCCTGTGCCCCTTGATTCTACGGGTATTGTCCTCTGTGAACTCGTGGCCGTTGTTGCACCAGGTCTTTCTGCTGTGCCTGGCTGGCGGGGTCTGCCCACGTTTTATAATCTCCCCCATCGTGACCGCCTCCATGTGGTCGGGGTTCACGCACAGCGAGACACCGCACAGGTGAACCAGGCGCAGCTCGGTGTCCCCCAGTAAAATCGCGTACATGACCCGGTGGGCTAACTGGATGGCCAGCCCACCACAGGACACGGAATACCCTCCTGTGGTGACGCCCCCGGTCCACAGCCAGCAGCCCGTGGACTCCTGGCGCTCGATCCTGGCCTCCATGTAGATCCTGACACCTGGCCACAGGACCACGGGCTTGGGCTTCAGGTCGTCACCTCGTCGTCCATTTCGGCTGCGTCGGATGCCTTCTCCATCTGGTCCCGCTTGGCCTCGGCGCTGGAGTCGAACCAGCTGCTGAACTCGTCGCAGGCGTCGATGTAGGCCTGGTCAGACAGGTCCACCAGCTTGTCCTCGACCATCCCGCACAGCTTGTCCGTCAGCTTGGACATCAGGAAACCGGCCCGCATATCTGGAACGCGATGGCCCCGTGCAGATTGCAGTCCCCGGAGCAGGTCACGGACCCGTTGGCATGTTGGACCAGCTGGACGGTGGCCGTGTCCACGCCACCGTGGCCCGCGTCGGTGCAGGCGTCGTCCATTTCGTCCTCGCACTCCTGCAGGCTGTCACAGGCCCCTGCTGGGACCACCGGCCAGGCCTGGTTCCCAGGGGCCCGCCGCTTGGTGGCGTCGGTGGGCTCCCACCTGTGGACGTCCCAGGAGAGTCCGGGCCCCTTCCAGATCCCGATGATCTGCCCGCTGTTCTCCAGCAGGGTGGGCCGGGCTATTTCCATTTCCTCGTGGAAGGTCAGGACGTCCCGGGGGGCGTCGAACCAGGCGTCCGGTCCCTCCGCCCATAGTGACAGTCCTGCCACCACCAGGCTGACGGTGGCCATGGCTGACAGGGTGACCAGGGCAGCCCCGGCCCAGGCGTGAAATCTCGTTTTGCTCGGCATACTCGTACCTCCTAATTTGCTGGCTTGCCCGGGAACAGGGCGACCTTGCCCTGCCCGGCCTTGCCCGCTTTCTTGACGTTGATCCGGCTCCTGGCCTGCGGTGACAGGCCGAACTCCGCGATGAATCCGGCCAGCTGGGATAGGGCTTTTTCCGCGATGGTGACCGCTGGATTCTTGACCACCCGGACCCCCGTCCCGGTGACCACGGTGATGGTGATGCCGCTGGTCTGGACCTGCTTCTCCGCCTGGGTCCACCTGCTGTACAGGATGCAGTAGGCCGCCAGGGCTGTCCCGTCCTCCTCGCCCAGGATCCGCATGGCCTCGATCAGGGGGATCACCCGGTCCCATTCCTGGCTGGCCACCGGGTCGTCCTCGACCAGCTCGGGCTTGGGTGGTCGCCCGGCCTTGGGCTTGGGTGGGTCCTCGTCCATGGACCTGTGCCCGGCGTTCCCGGCCAGGGCCCGCAGCTCCCTGGGCTTGGGTGGCCTTCCTGGTAGGCCCATCAGGCCACCAGCCAGGCCACCACCAGGGCACCGGACAGGGCCAGGTTGACAGCCAGAAGGGCCAGGACAATCTTGACCCCGCCGATCAGCCGGTCCAGGGTCTCGATCAGGTGCTGGTTGTGATACTCCATGATGGTCTCCACGCAGTGGACGCAAAGGCCGCCCAGGTTGACAGATGGAACAGCCTGGCAGGATCTGCAGGGCTGGCTGTAGTCGGCAAATTCAGGCTTGGGCATGGGGCTCCAGCTCCGGGTTCAGGGGTTGCAGGTGGAAATGGCTGACCCGCAGGGGGACCGCCAGGCCTTGGTGTTCCCGGCCCACCTTCAGCCAGAACCCGTAGACCGCCAGGCAGACGTCGTCCGCCTCCAGACATAGGGCGACGTGCCGCCAGGACTCCCCCTGGATCTTGATGTAGGCTGACCCCACGAAGGTCACGACGCCACGTTCCCGAATCCGCCGTCCACGCTTCCGGTCTTGCTGCTGTGGCACCTCTTGCACAGGCCCTGCAGGTTGCCCCTGGAATTGTCCCCGCCCTTGGACATGGGTTTGATGTGGTCCACCTCGGTGGACGGTGCAGAACAGGACCGGCAGAACGGCTCCTCCCGCAGGACCACCTTCCGGATCTGCTGCCACCTGGAGCCGTAGCCCCTGGACGCAGCTGTCGGTCGGCCCTGGTCCCTGGTCTGCTGATAGACCTCCTCGTGGGGCTTGCAGAACCGGCCCCTGGTCAGCTCGGGGCAGCCTGGACGGCTGCACCCCTTCAGTGATTTCTGGGGCATTACGCTCCCTCCATCAGAATCGGCGTCCAGCTGTCGGCCATGGGTTTGATGATCACCCTGACCCGGCCAGCTTTTGCCTTGTCCACCGGCTGCAGGACTGGCCAGTGGACCAGCTTCCTGTCGGTGGTAAAAATCCCGGCGTCTGCCATCCCGTCGAACATGGTCTTGGACAGGGCCAGGGCGTTGTCGCCGTCCATCACAAAACTGGGGTTCTTCGCGTATATCGTACACTGGACCAGGGCGTTCAGCAGCCTGGGCTTCCTGTGCTGCATGGTCCAGGCCGCTGCCGCCCAGCCCACCGCTGACCTGCTGGCTGCCTCTATCCTGGCGATTGACCGCCTGTGGATCCGCCGGGCCGTGTTGGGGTTCAGCCGCCTGTCCGGGCACGGCAGGTCCAGGACTATGGTGACCTGGCCAGTCGTCGGAGCAGGTCCTGCACCTCCCGGTTGGTCTCGTCCATCCTGGCCAGCAGGATCTCGATCCTGGCGCTGGGCAGGCTCGGATGTTTCCACGGTGTCCGCCTGGCCGCCCCGGCCTTGGCTGCCTTCCCCGCGTTCCTGATGCTCTGCTCGGTCACCACCGGCAGGGTCCGGTCGTCCATGGTCTGACCCCTCCTCGATGATGTCCAGCAGGTCCGCCAGCAGCCCCCAGGACTCTGGACGGTCGTCCAGGTTGACCGGGTCCGCCTGGTACTTGGCCGCCGCTGACCGGACCTCCCGCAGCTGGTCCCGGTCCCTGAACATACGCTCCACCGCTTCCCCAGCGGCTCCATTTCCGCAGTGGGCGCAGCATCCGTCCTCGTCCACCGAGACCATGGGCCCGCACTCTGGGCAGAACGTCCGCATCAGCTCCCCTCGTCGGAGAACATCCCCAGCCGGGGCATGGTCCTGGGGGCCCGGTCGGTCGTGGGGTCCTGGTCCTCGCTGATGGACCCCCTGATGGTCTTGCCGCCCTTCCGCTCGGCCTCGATGTAGATCCGGTCCCAGGCCAGGCAGGGGTGGCACTTCCTGGAATACACCACCCCGTCCACCTCCCGCAGCAGGTACAGCTGGTCCTGGCACCGGCCACAGGCGAACGTCCTGGGCTCCATGTCCGGGAACACCAGGGGGACGGCGGGCTCCCCTTCCGGGGCCAGCAGGTTGCTGATCATGGCGGACCAGGGGACCATCAGCCCGGCCTCCTGGCAGCTCGGGTCCTCCAGCTCCAGCTTCACGGCGGGCAGGTAGCCCCGCTTCCGGATCCGCTTGCACAGCCTGCCGCAGGCCTCGGTCCAGGGGTCGATGGCTGTCATGTTTCCATCCAGTCCCGGACTGTCCGAAGGGTGTCCAGCTCGGTCTGCAGCTGCACCTGGGCCAGCTCCAGGCTGGGCCGGGCCTGGAACCGGTCGTCCTCCTCGATCTCGGAGATTCTGTCCAGGATCAGCTTCTGGACCTTGGCCTTGGCCAGCAGCAGCCTGCCGTTCTGCTCCATCATGAGGCGCAGCTCGTCGTCCCTCTTGGTCATGTGGTCACCTCCAGCCTGCTCTGGCTGTCAAAGGCCTCCCCCCGCAGGAAGGTGGCCGGGTTGGGCAGCTTGTCCTTGGGCCGCTCGGACCAGTCGTCCTCCTGCCTCCGGATCAGGACCGCCTCGACGTTCTCCGCCAGCTCGGTGGGCCCGATCTTGCCGTTGGCTGTCCCCAGGTATTTCAGGCCCACCTGACGCCAGGCTGCCTCTGCCTGGACCCGGGCGACCTTCTTGGGCCAGACCCTCCAGAACATGGGGAACCGGCGGACCCAGTCCCGGACCATCTTGTCCTTGGTCGTGGGGGTGCTGGTAGATAGATCCACCAGGTCCTGCTGTGCTTGTTCCGGATCCGGATCTGACCTGTCCCCTTGCTCTATTCTGACCTGGTCATGACTAGCCACGCCCTTCTTCTCTTTCTGGACGGGACGTCGTGTGCTGGTCAAGTAGACAAAGGGGGCAGACAGCAGGGCTTTTATGTGATCCGCCAGGTGCTTGTCGCGGGCACCCCCCAGGGTCCTCCGAAGGGCCTCGGGGTCTCGTGGTGGGTTCCTCCCGGTCACCCCACGGTATAGCCACAGGCTCGTCAGGACCCCCCTCTGGGCCATGGTCAGGGACCGGAATTTGTCCAGGACCAGCAGCTTGGTGTACACCCGTATGAATACCCCGCCGTCCGCTTCAGGGGGCTGGTGGTTGTCCCAGTTGTGGATCCCCAGGAAGTCCTTGGGCCGCTCGGACATCAGCCCGCCCCCTCGTCCAGGGGCCAGACCAGCAGGTCCTCGGGGACGTTGTAGCCCATCTTGGCCAGCTCCTGCAGCCGCTCCACCATGGCCTCCTCGGTGGGCTCGTGGTAGGTCTCGCCGTCCGCTGGCAGCCCGATGGGCACCAGCTTGGCCTCGTCCAGCCGCTTGTGCTGCACCTTGTAGGCTGCCAGGAATTCCTCGGTGCTGACCTCCAGGATGTTGGGCAGGTCGGGGATCCCATTGGGGTGGACGTGCCGATTGCCTGCGACGTGGATGGTATGCCCCCCACTGACGTCCCCGTAGGCGTAGACGTCACACTTCCAGGCCATGCTGGACCACCTGCAGTAACTCATGCCTGGGCCTCCACCCAGTCGTCCCAGTCCCGGAACACCGGGGCCCGCATGTTCAGCTTGTCCAGGTCCAGGTCGCTGATCCTGGTCAGGATCCTGATGTACTGGTTCATGTGGGCACCCCCCTGGTGTTCCATCAGGATCATGGCCCCAGCACAGAATTCGGACTGGTCGGTCACCCGCCCCTCGTCGGTGTCGTCGGGGTAGTCTACGGTCTCGTGACAGTGGAAGGTGCCGCCGTTCTCCAGGACCTCCCTGATCTCCTGGGCCCGCTCTGCCCGCAGGTAGGGCTCCAGGTCAGTCCTGAACGGGCACTTGCCGCAGGGTGTCATGCGCTGCTTCACCGGACCCACCGCTCGACGGACTTGTTGATTTTGTAGGCCTCCAGGATATGTACAAAGGCCTCGAATGCCACGTCCATCTGGGCCCTGGTGAAACGGTGGTGATGGAAGTCCCCGCCCTTGGACAGCCCGTCCTTGGTGGGCTTGCCGAACCGGAGGGCGTGGAATTCCTCGATCCGCTCCCCTGGGTGGGTGGCCTCGTACAGGTTCAGGTAGGCCGCCCCCTGATAGACGTGTTCCGCGTAGGTCCCGCCGGTCAGCTTCCAGTCCGCCAGGATCAGGACCTGCTGGTCTGCCCATGGCCTGGCCCCCATGCCCCTGCTGGTGGTCTGCCTGGGCGTCTGGTCCCCTGTCCTTGGGGGCCGCATGATGGCCGCCACGCAGTCCAGGGTCCCGCCGTAGTCCAGGGTGGGGTGGACCAGGGGCAGCTCGGTCTCCAGGGCACGGAACCCCCGCAGGCCTGCCTTCCAGTCCTCGTATGCCTGGAACCCCGCCCTGGCTGCCACCAGGTCCTCGTCGGATAGGTTGTCGGACATGGTCGTGACCATGGCCCCGGGCTGGCCGTTCAGGTCGGCCTCGACCCAGGCGTGGGCCTGGTTCCCGGCGTGGACCCCGGTGGTCTCCCTGGCCTCCTGCAGGTTCTTTCCCTCCAGGCCCTGCTCGTTGGCCCAGTAGAGCAGGCCGCCCTTGTCGCCCCACAGCTTCAGGACGGTGGTCACGGATGCCTTCCTGTTCCTGGGGGTCCGCTTGTCCCCCTCCCGGTAGTAGCCGCTGGATGGTCTGCCCATCAGCTGGCCCACCAGGTCAGCAGGCCCACGGTGGCCCCACAGGTGGCCACTGCCGCCAGGGCCCACAGCAGGCCAGCCCTGACGCCCTGCCGGTATCCTGCGTCCGCGCCCTGCCCCCTGGCCAGGTTCATGGCCATCCGCAGGGTGTTCTCGGTGTAGTTCAGCCGCTCCATTTCGAACCCTCCAGGGCCTGGCTGGCCCGGTCGATGGCTTGGTCGTCCCGCAGCTGGTAGACGCTCCGGACTCCCAGCCCCTGGGCGTCCCTGCTGACGTCCACCAGGATGTCCTTGGCCACGTTCTCGTCCCCGTCCGCTGCCTTGACCAGCCTGTCCCAGAGGGCATCCTGGGCCCGCTTCAGGCCGTCCTCGACCTGGTGGTCGGAGAACTTCCCGGTGCCTGCCCGCACCGCAGCCGCAGCCGCTGGCTCGGTCCTGGCACCAGTCCGGGCCCTGGGCCGCTGCTTGGGTTTGGCTGGCTCCCGCCCCGCTGCCTCCCCGTCGTCGTCCGCTGTCACCAGCAGGAACAGGGTCACGATCCCGTAGCGGCGCAGGTAGGTGTCCAGGGACCCCACGGCCTTGGGCTCGGTGGACTCGCAGTCCGCCACGAAGGTATTGCCCACCCACTGCCCGGCCTTCCACAGCCTGGTCCTCATGGCGTAGCGGGCCAGGTCCACCTCCAGGATCTCGTGGCCGGTCCCCTTCTTGAAGGGCCGCCCCACCCTGACGGTCCCCAGGAATTCCGGCTCCTGGATCAGGGTGGCCTCGTGGTTGAACAGGACCGGGCCCACCACGGCCATGACGTCCCCGATGGTGGCGTAGGTCCGGTGCAGGAACGTGTCCTCCCCGGACTTGGCCACCGGGCCCAGCTCCCCCTGGATCTTGCCCAGCAGGGGCAGGATGGTGTCGGCCTCCAGGCTGGTCTCCAGGCCGGTGGCCTTGGGTGGTCCGTGCATCCAGACCCTGAACTGTCTGACCACCTTGGCCTCGTCCAGGCCCAGCCGGTTGGCCAGGGCCTCGATGGCGTCGTCCACGTCAGCCGGGTCCACCTGGTCCATGACCATCACTGGACACCCCCGTGTCTGATGGCCGTCCGCCTGATGCCCAGGCAGACCACCAGCAGGGCTGCCCGCCAGGCGTCGATGTTCTCCGGGATGTATCTGCCGGTCTCCCACCTCCACAGGGTCGTATGGTCGATCCCCATGATCCTGGACATGGACAGGGCACTGACGCCCAGGGCTGACCGGATCCGGGCCATGGCCACAGCCGGGGTCTCGGGGTCGATCAGCTCGGCCTTGATCCTGGCAGTGGTGTCCCGCTTCTCGTGGGTCAGGTCGGCCAGGACGGCGTCCCACTTCTCGCCCATGTCACCCCTGGGGGCGTGGATCCCATGCTCCCACCGGCTGACCCTGGACGGCAGGATCCCCAGCCTGCGGGCCACCGCTGTCACGGTCACCCGCAGGCCCTCCCTGATCCTCTGCCGCCGGAACCCCTCGGTGGTCTTGATGGTCTCGGACGGTCGTCCTGGTCCGGTCACCTGACACCCCGCTCCCGGTCCAGGCGTTCCTGGACCATCTTGGCCTGGTCCTGCAGGGACCCAGCCACCCGGTGGACGTTCTCCGCGAACCCGGCCACAGCTGCGGTCAGCTCGGACAGGGCCAGGATGGCCACGTCGATGGGCCGCTCCAGGGGCAGCTCGGGCTGGTCGCCCTTCCGCCGGTAGAACTTCCGATTGTCCTCCACCCCCGTGCCGTTGGAACCGGCCACGGTCTCGACCTCCTTGCCTCCGGTGCTGCCGGGCAGCAGCTCGGACAGGGCCATGACCCTGGGCCGGGGGTCGGACGGTCGGCCCTTCTGCTGCCAGTCCAGGGTCAGGTCGGGCAGCTGGAAGCACTCCCGCAGCTTGCCGTTCTCGACGCAGACGGTCTGGATGGTCGGGGGCACCCCGTGCAGCTTGGGCCGGTCCCGGAATACCCAGCCCTCCAGCAGCTTGTGGCCCTCGGGGCTGGTCACCAGGTCCTCGACGGGACGGCCCCGCCACTTCTTGCCCAGGTGTTCCCGGAACCCGATGGCCCACCGGACCTGCTGCCGGTCGTCCTTGATCTCTCCCCGCCTGGCCTTGGTGGCCATCCGGCGTAGATAGCTCTGGATTGATTGTCCGACTGTCATGTCCTCGTCCTCCATTTTGGTGACGTTGGAAGGTGCCGGGGTGGCGGGCTTCATACAGCCCCCTGACGGTGCCCCGGCCACCGGTGTCCTGCTACACGGTCCCGATGATGGATACCCCCGCCACCCCTGGGCCAGGACCGCTCGGTCTGGCTTCGCCGGTCAGGCCGGGCAGGAACACGCTGCCCGAAGGATACGGCCCGAAGGGGGTGGCGATTCTTCATAGTCCCAGGTCCTCGGTGGTCAGCTCGTCCCCGGCCATGGCCTTGGCCATGCCGTCGATGTCCTGGTCGGTCAGCTCCTGGCCCTCGGACCTCATGGACTGGACCAGGTCCTCCCACAGGGCCGGGGCCATCCGACGCTTGGCCTGGATCAGCAGGCCACGCTTGGGGCTGGCCACGTCCCGCCGCTCGGCCTGACGCTGCTCGATCTCGACCCGCCGGTCCTGGCCGGGGCACCCCAGGGGGTCCGCCCGCCGGGCTGCTTGCCGCCGGTCGGTCATGACTTCACCGTGGGGGTGAACCGGCAGGCCCGCAGCCACTTCACGCTGGCAGGCTGCAGGCTCTCCCAGACGGCCCGCCAGGCCTTGGCTTCCGCCGCTGTCATGCCGACACCTTGGGGCGCAGGTAGCAGACACCGTCCTCGACCACCCGCTCCAGCTGCGCCTCGACCACGTTCCCGTCGTCGTCAAAGTCGGCCCCGTTCTCGATGGCCCGGCACTCCTCGGCGGTGTATCCGGGGGCTGCGTTGATGGCCTTGACCATGGCGGCGTGGTCCATGGCCAGGGTGAAGTTGGCGGACTCGGCCCAGGTGGTGATGCCGTAGGACCCGGGGGCCACGGGCTCCTGGATCAGGGTGACCGGGGTGCCGACACCGTTGTCGATCAGGTGGCCGGGCAGGTTGTAGTGGTTCAGGTTGTAGGCCTTGCCGTCCTCGGTGGTGACGGTCACGAAGTCGTTGGTGATCTCGGTGATGGTGGCGGGGGTGGCGGTGTTCATGTTTTTCTCCGGGGTTGTTGTTGACTGCCTCATGACACCCATAATCTACACCAGACCCGTGGATTGTGCAAGGGCTTTTTGCGTTTATTTTCAGGGGGTTGTTTCATGGGGATTCTGGGGGCAGGAAGGGGGGCCAGCTGCCCGGCCCCCCGTCAGGGTGTCAGTCGTTCATGACCAGGGCCGCGATCTGCCCGGCCAGGATGGCCGCCGCCTGGGGGGTGTCAGCCGCCAGGATCTTCTCGGCCAGCTCCAGGATGTCAACGTGGTGCCCCTCGGCGTCCGCGATGTCGGTCCTGACCTGCTCCATCAGCTCGTCCGGGGTCTGGACCCCCAGGTCCTCCAGGCTCGGGCTGTAGGTGCAGACCTCGGCGGTCTTGGCCTGCTCGATCACGAAGTCCACGTCCTCGGCGGTCACCTTCCCCTGGTGGCTGTCCTGGACCTGGATGCCCCGGAAGGCCCGGCGGCTGTCGCCCCGCAGCTCCATGGCGAAGTCGTACAGGTTGGCCAGCTCGACGCTGTCCCCGGTCCCCTTCAGGGTGGGACGGTATCCGCTGTGTGTCTCCTCGATCAGCTCCCGGAAGGAATTGAACGCTGACAGCCTGGTGGTCAGCTCGTCGGCCCTGCTGCCACGCTGGAACATGGCCGTCAGGTGGCGGTCCACCTGGTCGCAGTCCCGCATGGCCTCGATCCGGACCAGCTCGTCGGAGTCGATCACGTCCCCGGCGGCCTCCCGCCGGGCGATCTCTGCATGGTAGATGCTGGCCTCGTCCCGGTAGTAGCCACCCCGGTCGCCCTCGTCGGTGCGGTCCAGGTCGTCGGCGTCCTGCAGGGTGGCCCGGATGTCCTGGATGGCTCCGGTCAGCTGGCAGATGGTCATGGCCTGGGCTTTCTCGGCCACGGCGTTCCAGTCGATGTTTCCCTTTTTCATGTCGTCCTCCGGGTGGTTGTTTGTTTGCTGCCTCATGACACCCATAATCTACACCCCCTGGCCTGATAGTGCAAGGGCTTTTTGCGTTTATTTTAAGGGGCTGTTTCCTGGGGCTTTAACGCAAGAGGGGCCCCCGATGGGGCCCCCCAGGTTCCAGGCTGCCAGGTCGGGCTAGTCGCCCACCACCAGGCTGTGGGCCTTGCGTCCTGCCTTCCAGGTCTTGTCCTCCAGCTTGTTCATGCGGGCCACCGTCGCGGTCACTCCGGACAGCTGGTCCAGGGGCCAGGCCTGCTGGCTGACGGTGGTGACGGTGGGGTGGCAGCAGCTGGTCGGGGTCCGCAGCTCCTGGGCGGTGACGGTCTGGATCCGGATCCAGGCCGGGAGGGCCTTGGTGGGGTTCGCGCCGCTGACGGTCTCCTGGGGGAACCCGTCGCACTTGCCACAGTTCCGGACTACGCGCCGGTCGTTGGCTCCCAGGCTGGAAGGCTGCCAGCTGCCCCGGCTTGCGTTCCAGCGGAATCCCCAGGGCTTGCCCCTGCCGCTGACCTCGGTCACGCGGAACAGCTGGGTGCCCTGGCCGAACGTCACCAGCAGGGTGTCGCCGGGCTCGATGTTCAGGTCGGTTGTCGTGTTCATGCTTTCCTCCGGGGTTGTTGTTGACTGCCTCATGACACCTAGAATATACACCGGACCCTTGGATTGTGCAAGGGCTTCTTGCGTTTATTTTGAGGGGCTGGGTTCCGGGGCTTTCTGGTAGGCCTCGTCGTCCAGCCAGACGTCCCGGTCGTCTGTCCGCCGGTTGTAGCGGTCGTCCAGGATCCGGTCTATGGCACGGGTCAGCCGTTCCGCCTTGGTCATTACCATCCCCGCTCGGTGCAGACCGCGTCCCAGCCGTTGAACGTCAGGACCACGTCCCGCAGGTCGGTGCCTTCCCGGTTGGACAGGACCACCAGGCCCTGGCGCTGTAGACATTCGGCGGTGCTGGACCGGACGGTGGTGCCGTTCAGGGTGCAGCCCTTGGCGGACGTGCAGGAGGGCATGTTCCGGACTGCCAGGTCGGCCACGTTGATCAGGGCTTTCATTTGGGCGTTGGTCACTTTGGACTCCGTGGTGGTTGTGTGCTGCCTCATGACACCCATAATCTACACCCACCCGCTGGATTGTGCAAGGCCTATTTGCGTTTATTTCCAGGGGCTGCTTCCTGGGGCTTTCTGGTGTCAGATGCCCAGGGTGGGGCTGCACAGGTTGCAGCCCTGCTGGGCCAGGACCGCCCCCTGCCTGGGGTCGTAGCGTTCCACGTCCCTGGGGCTGATCCCCTCCAGGACCCCCATCCGGTTCAGCTCGTGCAGGATCTCGTAGGCCGTCGTGAACCCGATGCCGGGCTTGAACCGGATGGCCGCCGCCAGGGTGCTGATCCCCTCGGGGACCCCGCACTGCCGCCGGATCTCGTTCTCCTGGAATTCCCTGATCTGCTGGAACGCCACGTCCTCGGCGGACAGCTCGACGGGCTCGACCTTCCGGTCCAGGGCGTCGGCCAGGGTGGCCTCCGCCACTGCCTGGGCACCAGCTGCCCGGATGGCGTCCTGGACTGCCCGGTGGATGGCGGGCCCTGCCATCCGGATGGCCTTGGACATCCGCTCCAGGCCCTCGATCTTGATGGTGACCCTGGGGTTCCTGGCCATCAGGGGATGTACCAGGCCGGGCCCCCGTGTTCCGGGTTGTACTCGTGGACGGGGGTGGCCCCGTGGTGGATCAGGCCCCAGTCCACCAGCTGCTGCAGGACACCCTCGGCCAGCTCCCTGCTGATCCCGTCCTTGAACTGGAGGACCGCCCCCAGCCTGGTGGGCCCCTGGTCCTCGACCGGGTCCAGGACGTCCAGGCGGGCCCCGGCCTCCTGGGCCAGGCGCTCCAGGGCCTTCAGGTAGTCCTCGCCCTGGACGCAGTCCTTCCGGCGGACTCCGCCAGTCCGCCGGATCATGACCCACCACCAGGCAGGCCCAGGTCCTGCCACCGTCTGCTGTGCTGCAGCCGCCACAGGCTGTCAGCCTGGGCGTCCTCGACGTCCCTGGCGTCCTGGGTCATGGCCGCCCGGCGCAGGGTCTCGGCCTCCAGGCCTGCCAGGCGGTCATGACGCCCAGGTTGCCGGGCCAGGCGCAGGCGCTCGCCTTCCTGGTCAGCTTCCCGCTCGGCGTCGGCCCGTTCTTGTTCTTCGAAATTGGCGTAGGTCATGGTCGTGTCCTCCTGGTGGTGGTGGGGGGCCCCGGGCTGGGGCCCCCCTGGGTTCTACGCTGCGACCTGCTCGGCCTTCTCGATCACGATGCTGCCGTACTTGTCGCGGGGGTGGCCGTTCTGCATCCGGCCAGTCCGGACGCCGCAGGGGTTGAACCAC